>NZ_AQFV02000001.1:0-9075 GCF_000364265.2 Parabacteroides sp. ASF519
AAACAACAGATCAAATATCTGGAAAACGCACTCTCCAACGGACAGGAAACGCTGAGTGACGTAAAAAAACAACTGTTCGAAACCCAAAAGCTAATGCTGGAAATGGAGAACAGACAAATCTCTTTAAAACAAAATACATTAGAGATATTAGAACATGATCTCAAAAAGTCTGCTTTATATATCAAAATACATAAGACCGAAACCGGACTTACGGAAAGCGAATGGTCAGAACTGGGTTTACTGATCGATGCGACTTATTCCGATTTCTCAAAACGTATTTTGACTTATCTCCATATGTTCTACTGAAGAATTACGAGTCTGTTACCTGGTCAAAATGGCATTCCTGTTAAAAAGATTGCATCATTGATGAGATTAACAAGCTCCGGAGTCACACAATGCCGGAAAAGACTGTATAAAAAATTGACACATGAGCCTGAAAACACCGAAAAATTCGACCAGTTTATAGCTGATTTATAACAGCTTATCAATTGTCAACATTTTCAACAAAAATATAATCTATATTCCAATATGGGTTATACATTTGTAAGGCATTTTCAATTTTATCAACCGACAATTAAATTAATTAAGATTATGAGACAGTTCATCACAGCTTTATTTTTAGTAATATGTGGAGCATTCTGTGCTCAAAACATGTATGCAGATAATATCCCGACTAAAGGTAAATGGGGTCCTCAGGATATTAAATCTATCTTTCCGGCACCTCCTACAGCTTCAATAGAAGGACAAGATCTGACAATCGAATTTACCAGTCCGCTTAGCAACCTGACTATTCAGGTAAAAGATAATACAGTATGGTAGTCTATGAAGAATGCGTATCAGCCTCTGGTCCACAAGTATATACTATTCCATTAAATCTTGAGAATGGTGAATATACATTGGAATTAGTGCATAGATACGGATATCTTACCGGCTCTTTCATTATAGAAATAGAATAAGCATTAAACGCGCTAAATTTATGTTTATATACAACTCATGAGGGCGATTTAACCGACCCTCTATATCTCGATCTCCTTTTCCACTCATGAGTTGTTCTCCCTTAACCAAAACATTAACTATGATTTTTTATCCCTCCCCAACTAAAGTGCCATAATCATACTGCTCATCTGCATTACAAAAGTCTAAAAGAAGGTTCTAAGGTTGGTTTCTAACAAAATTTTCATAGTTTTGTACAATCATAATTGAGATAAATAATTTGTTTAGATATGAAAAATCTGATCACAATAGCATGTCTTTTGTTAGCATACCGCTCATGGCACAAACCAAAGTGGTAAAGAAAAACGCTGTTAAAGCTAATAATTTCGGTATTACCTACTCATTGCCAAAACACAACTGATCGTTGATGCAGAAGTTACAAAGGTTACCTGCAAAGCCGGTCCTTACTACAAGTATGCAGAAAATACTTAGGAGTGAAAGATGCGATAACGGATAAGGTATACTATGAGTTAGGAAAACTATCGTTGGTAAACAAAGGAATACCCGACCCGGACAACACTTATCGTTGAATTTAAAAGTGGTACAGTTGCCCCTTACGCTTATCTGACGGAAGATGGCCTCCTGTGTTCCATCAATGCAGAATATACACCGGAAGAATCAGAACTTGAGACAATAAAAAAAATGGCCAGGGACCGGCTAAAGTGACGGATGCCTCCGTCTTTTCGGAAGAGTTGCTGATGGCAGGCTCTACAGCCAGGCAGGCAGAAGTTGCCGCCAAACAAATCTACCGTATCCGTGAAAGCCGTCTGAATATCCTGACCGGAGATGCAGATAATCTTCCACCCGACGGTGAAGCGATGAAGCTGGTTATCCAACAGTTAGAAGAACAGGAAAAGGCGCTGACCAACCTGTTTACCGGTATCCTTACCAAAGAACTTCTCATTACGAAGTGAGCATTACCCCTTACGATAATCTGGAAAAAGAGTCTTATTCCGCTTCTCCAATCTGATGGGTATCGTCGATGCAGACGACCTCGGAGTGTCCCGGTCTATATGAATTTAAAAGCGACCGAACGTGCTCCGGTACTCGACCCAAAAGAAGCCGAAAAGAAGGAAAAATCATTGAAAGGCATTGTTTATAATGTACCCGGCAAAGCTAGTATTGAAATCAGCATGAACAAGAAAACACTATATAAAGGAGATGCACAAATTACGCAATTCGGTTCACGCGAAGGGCTTGCTCCTGTTATGTTCGAAGATAAAAAAGCTCCGGTGAAAGTCTATTTCTATCCGGAGACCGCGCCATAAAACAAATAATTCAATAATAATCTAATTTAAATTTCTATGTTTGAAGGACAACCTAAAGGTTTATACGCGTTAGCCTTAGCGAATACCGGCGAGCGTTTCGGGTATTATACGATGCTCGCAATTTTTACTTTATTCTTACAAGCTAAGTTCGGCTTCACAGCCGCCGAGACATCGACCATCTTCGGTTCTTTCTTAGCTGCAGTGTATTTTATGCCACTCATCGGAGGTATTCTTGCCGATAAATTCGGTTACGGTAAAATGGTAACAACAGGTATTGTCGTCATGTTTATCGGATATGTACTGTTATCTATTCCCACCCCTTCCTCTACCGGAAAAATATTGATGTTCGGTGCTTTAGCCCTGATCGCCTGTGGTACGGGTTTGTTCAAGGGGAATTTGCAGGTAATGGTAGGGAATCTGTATGATGCTCCTGAGTATAAAGCTAAACGTGATACTGCTTTCAGTATCTTCTATATGGCTATCAACATCGGTGCCATGTATGCTCCGACTGCGGCTACCATGATCACTAACAAGATGTTGGGAAAAGCCGGATTCACTTATGTTCCGCAACTTCCTTCACTAGCCCATCAATTCCTGAACGGAACGATTACTGAAGAAGGAGCAACAACCCTGAGCGGCTTACAGGCTGCCCAGAACTTCGTTGGTGATACAGCGACATTCTGTACTACTTATATTGACAAATTATCAGAGGCTTACAACTATGGTTTTGCTATTGCCTGTATCTCTCTGATCGTATCCATGTTGATCTATGTAGTGTTTCGTCCGACATTCAAGCATGCCGATTACAACTCTAAACAAGCTAAACCGGCTAATGTACAGGAAGAAGAACTGACACCGGAACAGACAAAAGCACGTATCCAGGCATTATTGCTGGTATTTGCCGTAGTTATTTTCTTCTGGATGGCCTTCCACCAGAATGGTTTGACACTGACATTCTTTGCACGCGACTATACCGCACAGGCCGTGACGGGATTGGATCGTTTAGGATTCAATATCGTAAACCTTACTTTCCTGCTGGTTATTGTTTATGCAGGATTCTCTTTGTTCCAGTCAAAAACAGGCAAAGCAAAAGGAATCTCAGGGCTTGTCCTTGTCATCATGCTTGGCTTACTGGGATGGAGTTACAGTTCTATGGATTCAACGGTCAGTATCCTGCCGCAGATCTTCCAGCAGTTCAACCCGTTCTTTGTAATCGTGCTGACTCCGGTATCGCTGGCCGTATTCGGATATCTGGCAAAGAAAAAGAAAGAGCCGTCTGCACCGCGTAAGATCGGTATCGGTATGGTGATTGCAGCCTGCGGTTTCCTTATCATGGCGTTGGGTTCTTTAGGATTGCCTACTCCGGCAGCTGTTGAAGCAAACGGTATCTCTGCCGATGTTCTGGTTTCGCCGAACTGGCTGATATCGACTTATCTGGTATTGACTTTCGCTGAGTTATTGCTTTCACCAATGGGTATCTCCTTCGTATCGAAAGTAGCACCTCCTAAATATAAAGGTATGATGATGGGAGGATGGTTCGTAGCTACGGCTATCGGTAACTATCTGGTGGCCATCATCGGTTATCTGTGGGGCGGAATGCAGTTGTGGATGGTATGGAGCGTATTGATCGTATGCTGTCTGCTGTCGGCACTGTTCATCTTCTCTATCATGAAACGTCTGGAAAAAGTAGCTAAATAAAAAGCTAACAGATGAAGTTGCAGCAGACATATCTCAAACAAAAGACTTTCCGATTCAAAAGATGGAGCCGGAAGGGGTATGCTGCATTCTTCAGTCTGGGCAGAGCCGTTACGATCGGGCAACTTTCTTCTAATGTGGCAGAAAGATTCCAGATTAAAAACGGTTCCAACCATTCGTCTGTATTATTGACCGGACAAATCGGTCCGGAAGAAGCAAAGAAGAGACTGAACTTTTGCAGGAACAATCGTGTGCAGAAGCTATATCGTGGCTTTCACAAATGTTGCCTCTTCTATTCTCTTTACAGACGGTAAAACAGACATCGGCAGCGGGTTCGTTTGCCTACATTATTATATGTATATATCCTAAAGCGGGAAGTTTCAGTTATGCTGAGACTTCCCGCTTTTCTATTTCATAAAAGACAACCAATATGATTGAAACACTTAAACAGATTGTTATTGAAGGGGGAACCATCAATGAGGAACAGGCCGTCGCCTTATCCCAATCTCCCGATAAAGAGGCTTTATATAAGGCCGCCCATCAAATCACGCGTCACTTCATGGGAAATAAATTCGATACCTGCTCCATCATCAATGCCAAAAGCGGGAATTGCAGCGAGAACTGTAAATGGTGTGCGCAGTCCGGACATTATAACACAGTTGTCGCCCTGTATCCCTTACTACCGGCCGAAGAATGTGTTCATCAGGCACTACACAATCGCCAACAGGGAATCGAACGCTTCGGATTGGTTACCAGCGGCAAACGTCTATCGGACGGAGAAATCAGGAAATTAACAGAAACCGTCCGCTATATCAAACAGGCGAGCGACATCAAATGCTGTGCTTCCCTTGGTCTTTTGAACAAGAACAGTTAAAAGAACTGCATGAAAGCGGTGTCGAAAACTATCATTGCAATATCGAAACCGCTCCTCCCACTTCCGTACCCTATGTACCACTCATACAATCGAGCAGAAACTCGAAACAATTCATATGGCACGCGAAGAAGGTTTCCGCATCTGTTCCGGCGGTATCATCGGCATGGGGAAACCATGGAACAACGGATAGAGATGGCCCTGTTACTCCAAAAAGAACAAGTACATTCCATCCCCTTAAACCTGCTACAACCGATACCGGGAACTCCGCTTGCCGGCACTCCCCAATTATCGGAAGAAGAGTTTCTCACGACTATTGCTCTATTCCGTTTTATCAACCCGGACGCTTACCTCCGTTTCTCGGGAGGACGTTCACTGTTGAGTAAGGAGACACAACGGAAAGCCTTATATATATATAAACGCAGCAATCATCGGCGACTTGCTGACAACCATCGGCAGCCAGGTAGAGGAAGACAAAATACTCTTTACCGAAGCCGGCTATTCATTAACAGAAGAAACCGACTGGGTCGGATAACACATACAAATTTATGACAACAGAAGAATTATTGCAATTCGACAGGGAGCATGTATGGCATCCCTATACCTCGACAATCGACCCGCTTCCCGTCTATCCGGTTGCCGGTGCAGAAGGTGTGAATATCATTCTGGCAGACGGCAGACGCCATAGACGGAATGTCATCCTGGTGGGCGGCCGTTCACGGATACAATCATCCGGTCCTGAACGCTGCCGCTAAAAAGCAAATGGATAAGATGAGTCATATCATGTTCGGCGGCATTACGCATGAACCGGCCGTCGAACTGGCCCAAAAACTACTGGCAATCCTTCCTCAGGAGATGGAAAAGATATTCTTTGCCGACAGTGGTTCGGTAGCCGTCGAGGTAGCGATGAAGATGGCTATCCAATACTGGCAATCCGAAGGGAAAACCGGGAAGCACGCATTTGCCACAATCCGCAGCGGATACCATGGAGACACCTGGCATGCAATGTCTGTCTGCGACCCGTCACAGGCATGCACGGGATATTTGCCGGAAGCCTTCCCGTTCAATACTTTATTCCTCAACCTTCCGTAAAGTTCAATGAAGAATGGAACGAAGATGCCATGACTCCATTAAAAGATTTGCTGAAACAACATGCCGATGATATCGCCGCCCTGATACTGGAACCTATCGTACAGGGAGCCGGAGGAATGTATTTCTACTCACCGACTTTTCTGGTCCGTGCCAAAGAGTTATGCGAACAATACAATGTATGCTGATCTTTGATGAAATAGCGACCGGATTCGGCCGTACCGGAAAACTCTTTGCCTGGGAACATGCAGGCGTCGTTCCGGATATCATGTGTATCGGCAAAGCCCTGACCGGAGGATATCTGACACTCTCGGCCACGCTGACCACGACACGGGTGGCCACTATTTGTTCCGGTGAGGCCGGTTGCTTTATGCATGGCCCGACCTTTATGGGAAACCCACTGGCCTGTGCTATTGCTCTGCTTCTGTCTCCCTGCTTCTGGAAAGCGGATGGAAAGAGAAGGTCAGCGCCATCGAAGCACAACTTCGTAAAGAACTGGCTCCGGCGCAATCATTTGAGAATGTAAAGGAAGTACGGGTACTCGGAGCCATCGGGGTGATTGAAATGAAAGAACCGGTCAATATGGCAATCCTTCAACGTCGTTTTGTGGAGACAGGCATTTGGGTCCGCCATTCGGCAGGTTAGTTATTTAATGCCGCCGTTTATCATCCGACCGGAAGAGCTGACGATTCTGACTTCGGGGGTATTGAGGTGCATAAAGAAATAAACAATGAAAGATTATACTCTGATATTAAAACAATTAAATGAAGCGGGGAACCTACGCAGCTTGCCGGATATCGTTCATACTGGCAACCGGATAGAAAGAGACGAGCAGGTTATGCTTAACCTCTCTTCTAACGATTACCTGGGATTGGCGTCCCGCTGATCTGAGGGAAGCTTTCTTTGAAGAATGGAAGGAAAAAGGTTATCCTCTCTCCTCTTCTTCTTCCCCCTGCTGACCGGGAATTTTACGGTATATACGGAACTAGAACAGTTGATGGCCGAATGCTTCAACCGGGAAGCCGCCTTGCTTTTCAACAGCGGTTATCATGCCAATACCGGAATACTGCCGGCTTTGGCCGATAAGCAAACCTCATCCTTGCCGACAAACTGGTACATGCCAGCATCATCGACGGGATACTGCTCAGCGGCGCCCCTTTCCAACGATACCGCCATAATGATTACAATCAGTTGGAAACATTATTAAAGAAGAATGCCGGTCAATACGAACAGTTATTATCGTAACAGAAAGTATCTTTAGCATGGATGGCGACGTTGCGGACCTCCGTCGCTTGGTGGAATTGAAGAAAAGCTATCCGAACGTTTGCCTCTATGTCGACGAAGCCCATGCAATCGGTGTACGCGGTAAAAATGGTCTTGGAATAGCCGAAGAACAGGATTGTATCCGCGAGAGACCTGCTGGTCGGCACTTTCGGTAAAGCGCTCGCCTCTATGGGTGCCTATGTGGTCTGTAGCCGGACCATCCGGGAATATCTGGTCAACTGCATGCGTCCGCTGATATTCAGCACTGCCCTGCCTCCAGCACAGATAGCCTGGACACGTTTCATCTTCGAACGGCTTCCGGAATTTCCTCCCTGCGTGAAGAACTCACCCTGACAAGCCATCTGCTTTCCGATGCCCTCGAAGGCAAAGGAGGAGAAATCAGCGAAAGCCATATCATCCCTTATATAATCGGAGAAAATAACGATTGTATAAGCAAAGCCGAAGAGTTACAACGCAAAGGTTTCTATTGTCTCCCTGTCCGTCCGCCACGGTTCCGAAAGGAACGGCACGGATACGCTTCTCATTGACAGCGGATATAACCACTGCGCAACTCACCCAACTGATAAAAGAAATATGAAAGAAAAAAACTCAAGCTCCCATCCCGTCTGCTCCTCTTCTTTGCAGGCTGGTCTGCCTCGCCCGAATCATTCACCGGACTGAAAGCAGAGAACGGAACGGATATCATGCTCTGTTATGATTACAGGGACATGACATTCCATGAAGACCTAAGCAGCTATAAGGAAATCCATCTGATTGCCTGGTCCATGGGAGCGTATGGCAGAACTGGCTTTAGCCGGGAAATACGCACTAACCACAGCTACCGCCATCAACGGCACGCCCGGCCGATAGACGACAACTTCGGTATCCCGGAAAACATCTTCCGGGGAACACTCGACAACCTGACAGCCGAAGGTATGAAACGTTTCAACCGACGGATGTGCGGCAGCCGGGATATACTCGCACAACACGAGAAATTTCCTGCCCGCCCGCTGGAAGAGGTTAAAGACGAGCTACAACATATTTACAATCTTGTAACGGCCAATCAATGACAAATGCAGACGACACGACATCCATACAATGGACACGTGCCATTATAAGCTCGGACGATCATATCTTTCCGGCTGCCAATCAACGCAACTACTGGAACGGACGTTGCCCGGTAACAGAAATCACAGCACCTCATTATCCTTTTTATTTATGGAAACAGTGGAACGAATTATAACCGCTTCAGCCGCGCGCTGGATAGTTACGACCTGCATGCCGATGCACAGCAACAAATCTGCCGGAAACTCACCGGTATATTATCGCGTTACACCGACATCCATTTCCAGCGTGCCCTTGAAATCGGTTGCGGAACGGGCGTTTCACCCGTCTTTTGAAAGAAAGCTGCGTAATCGACGAATGGTATCTGAACGATATCTGTGACGGTTGCCGGGAGAAAGTAGCCTCCCTGTTCCCCGGACAGTCACCACTCTTTATCGCCGGAAATGCGGAAGAGATCGACTTTCCCGGTCGCTTCGACCTGATCGCATCTGCTTCCGCATTTCAATGGATGAAGGAGCCTGTACAATTCCTTCATAAACTGGCCGGAATGCTTTCGCCCAACGGGACTTTACTGTTCAACTCCTTTGCACCCGGCAATTTAACAGAGATCAGGCAATTGACCGGCAAAGGCTTAACATATCCTTCTGGCGAACTGCTGACGGAATGGCTGGAGGAAATTTTCATCTGATTCACCTGAGAGAAGAAGAAATAATCCTCACTTTCGACACACCGCTCGATGTACTCCGCCATTTAAAGCATACAGGGGTAACCGCTACCGGCGACGGCACCTGGACACGCGGCAACAAACAGATTTCTGCCGGGATTATCAGG
>NZ_AQFV02000002.1:0-10810 GCF_000364265.2 Parabacteroides sp. ASF519
ACCGATATATCGGGTCGCTATTTTGTCTTCATCCTTATTGAAAGTCAGAAATAAAGAGGTAAGACATACTGTTATAAAAGAGACTGCTGCATAATTACCCAATTGCAGCCATCTACTTCTTACGTGGATAAAACACCTTTCTCTTCTTCAGAAGGCGATCCCAACTTCCTTCCATATCATTCTGCATTCTATTGGTATAGCAGGCATCATAGACCGCTTTGATTTCAAAGAATACCTTTTTATTTTCGACATTCTCATTCACCCAGGTGTAAAATCATTTATATCCTGTGTATCCAGTTGCCCTTGCAGATATTTTATGACCAATTCAGATCGTCCGTCTTCCATATAATTTCTCTGTTAGATATAAAGTGACTTAGTCCTTTATGAACTTATAACGAATGGGACATGAAAAGTACTCACACGAAAAAAAACTTTTTTAAAATAAAAAAATGCCCCTTTTAAATCAAGGTAAAAAGATAAAAGAATAAATGAGAACAGTGCTTACGGAGGTAAAGCAAGGAACGATACAATTGGTTCTCTACCGTACGGACAGATAAACCCAGTTGTTCAGCGATCTCAGCAGCTTTCATTCCTTTCAGATAAGAGAGACGGAATATTTCCTGGCTTCGTTCTGGTAATTCCGCCACTTTCTTCATTAGAAGCTCTAACAAATCTTTCCGCATGAAAAGTTCGTCGGACGATTCGAAATAATCCAGTTCTTCCAATTTTAGCTGTACAGCACGGTGGTCAAGTATCTCCTGCTCCATGTTAGAACGACGCAGATGGTCGATGCAGGCATTACGCACAGCTACAAAAAGAATCCTTTTCAAATCGTCATCAGGAAGAAGGAAAACCTGCTTATCCCATAATTTCAGGAAAACATCATGCACAATATCCTCTGCAAAGAATCCGGAGACAAACTTGCCCGCAAAACGAAGCAACATAGGCGCATATTCCATATATATGCGCTGATAACAATTTGTCGTCTGATCTTTTACTTCCATTTTGCAAACTTATTAAAAATCTCGGAAAACGCCCTGTCCCAACTCTATTTTAACGCTATACCCTTTATAAACACCTATATACATCTGCCGAAAAAATTATTGAATCCTCCAATCTGTACACTAATCGGGGCAATAGCAACCATCCATCAAAATATTCAACTACAGGAATTAAATTCAAAGGCAGCAAGCAACTAAAAGATAAAATATCTGTTAAGCCCCATAGTAAACAATAAAATAGGATAAAAACAGAATAATACCATACCCAAACAAGCTGTTTATAACTACTAAACCTATCTTTAGCCTTATAAATTAACGAAAGGATAACATTTAAACATTCCGATATGAAAAAACAAACAGTCCTATTCTTACTTCTGGGTCTCAGCCATACAGCATTCGCCCAACGCGTCATTGAAAACCCTGCTTATGAATTTAAAAGCACAGGTATCAATACAATCACTCAGATAGAGCGAAACAAAACACACGGGTACAAGTACATTGCGAATTTATTCCCACTGGTGGATTTCTTTCGACAGTACTACTTACATCAAAGATGCGGATACCGGAAAGAAATATTTTCCGACCGGAATCGAAGGAACCGAGTTCGGTAAAAAAACATTTATGCCTGATTCCGGCGACTCCACATTTGTCCTGATCTTTCCTCCTTTCGATAAAAAAATGAAGAAATTCGATTATATCGAATCAGATACGGGAGAAGGTTCAATCTTCGGAATCTCACTGAAAAAAAAAAAGAAGAAGAAACCGGTGGAAGAAGCATATACGGGACATGGGAAGATATGGAAAAGCAGCTGGCAGCAGAAGCTGATCCGTCGACCGGTTACGGAACCGACTTCTTCCGGAAAGACACAGCCCATTTACGCGGTTTTCTAAAAGGATACGATCCCAGAGCCGGCTTCAGTACCGGCATGATTTATACTGGTAACGAACTAACCCGCGAAGACTATCCGACTGTCATACAAATCCATCCTGACGGACGTTTCGAGGCTGACTTTCTTTTAAATCATCCCTGGGAAGGTTATATCTCTTTCAAAAGGACTTCCATTCCATTTTATATCGAACCGGGAGAACCTTATTTATTTCTCTCGACTGGGAAGACTTCCTGATGGCAGACCGATATCGCGATCGCCGGTATGAGTTTAAAAACATAGATTTCAAAGGAGCCTCAGCCGGAATAAACAAAGAACTTAACAAGTTTAAAGTGAATACTTTCAATTATCGGAATTTCGAAAAGCAACTAAAAACTCTTGCCCGGCGGAATTTAAACAACAGCAATTGAACGCTTTGAAAGAGGCTGATAACTCACTGGCAGAAAAGCTGAAACAAAATACTGTTTCAATCAAAGGCCAGCAATTACTGAAAATAAAATACTTCTATCATTTTACGGAGCTTTGTTTGATTATGTTATGACACGAAGGTATTACGCCTCTCAGGACTCTACCAATGAAATCCTGAAAAACCGATTCCGGATGATTATTATAACTTCCTTCCGAAGATAAATAGTACGACAAAGTTTACTTGTCTCGAATATGTTCAGTTCTTTCATCAACCGTTATGAATATATGGGACCTTTCAACAACGCAGATATGACATTCACCCCCGAGAATAAGCTTGAAATGTTTAGCAAGGGATGGTTACGCAAAGATTCTGTCTTACGGAATGAATTGCAAGTCACGCCCGGTCTGCTGTTTGAGATTGCAAAAACCCGTTCGCTGAATTATGCACTAGAGATGCTTACACCCAAAGAAGGACATTTGCTGGCTGAAGAAATAAACAACAGTATCTCAGAGCCTTTCCTGAAAGAAGAAACGATGCGTATGTATGCCAAGAAATTTCCGGAAGGAGAAAAACAAGCCTATAAACTTCCGGAAGGGAAGGCCACGGATATTTCTGTAAAATGACAGACCCGCACAAAGGAAAATTCGTTTTAGTCGACTTTTGGGCTACTACCTGCGGACCTTGTATTTACGGCATTAAACATATGCAGCCGCTAAGAGACAAATATAAAGACAGTCCGGACCTCGCCTTTGTCTATATTACAGATACAGGCGGTTCTCCGGAAGAGTCTTACAATAAATTTATTTCGGAAAATGATATGGGTGACAACCTGTTCCGTTTGCCGGAAGATGAATACAACTATCTGCGTCAACTATTCAAATTCAATGGCATACCTCGTTATGTCATGCTGGATCGGGATGGGAATGTGGTCGACGATAATTTCCCCGGACAAACGCAGAGTATGAAATACAAAAGTTATTCCCGGATAAAAAGTAAACTGTCCCAAAGAGTTCATCCTCTTTGAATATACCCGTTAAAAGGGTTTATCAGGGTTATTTTTATCAGAAATGAAACATTTCTGAAGTTGACAGTTGACTCACAAATAACAGTTATGTCGACTTTCAATTGATTATCAATATATCATTATTCTATCAAATCAAACGATTAGATGTCTTTATGATAGCAAAATACTTTTAAACAACCAGTATATTCATCCATATTGCCTATCTAGGATAATTTATATACATTTATTAACAAAGCATCCGGCTTTATCTGTTCTTCAAGCAAAATATACTTCATTTAAAACGGAATTTATATTCGTTTTAAATGAAGTATATTTTTATTATGGTTGAAAATTTACTCGACATAAGCTAAAAAACGTTAATAAAACAAAAAAACTCATTTTTCGAATTTTCGAGGGGATATTTTCATGCTAAAGAGCATGTTTTATTTCTGAAACAAGGAATATCACAGATACTTTTCCAATATCTTTTATTTTGCAAAATCACCATCAATACAGCAGATAGCATCCGCCATATGTAATACGATATTATTATAACGCATATCACACCATTATTCCGACTTTTTGCACATTCCATCCTTCCCCACAGTCGCATAAAAGCTAACTGTACAAAATACCCCATACAGCTTATTCAGAAGGTACCTTATATAGCATTTTGTCAATTTAGGACTATCAGAGAAAGTTGTTCATATTTTATCAGAATTGAAATTATTTGCATCGAGACTTATCCTAAAAGCTCTAACTGCTATAAGTATCTCTACTACCAGTATCAATTCATCTACAAATTTTGAAGTGTATTTTATTGCATCCTTTAATTATTATCGTACATTTGTGATGCATTTCCTATATCTCAGGCGGGGAAACCTGCCAATTTCCGTGGCGGGCATTTTTATGTCCGCTCACGAGCATTCTATATGGCGGTTCCGTACCCCGTGTAGAATGTTAATGCATCTACTCTGCCTGAGGTAGGAAATGCAACGGGACAGGCGGAACCGCTCTTATATTTAGAAATCTTCGCCTTCACATCTAATATTAATATGTATGGAAACAGAATTGTTAACTGTCCAACAAAGTGAAGAGATGCAAAAAACAAGTGGCAACCCATCTCCTTTTTCCGAAGAAGAATTGAAAGAATTTTACCTTAAATTTGCCCGTCTGGTTAATCCGAATGCCTGTTCTGCCAATCGCAATGATTTTGAAGTGCTAAGTATCCTTCGTAAAGATTTAAAGAAAATCTCGGAATACTTTGCAAGTATACACAGCATGCCTGGGATGAGGGAATGCCGGAAATACAAATGGCTTGTGGTGCCTATTCCGTACAGGATACCATACAAAAGAAAGAACGGATGGAAGTGAATGTTTCTTTGGGAAAACATTTACAGTTCCTTGCTCAGATGGCAGCAGCCAGTTCGGTTGTAAGAAGGATGCATGCGGAATACACCCGGCATTTTATTAATGTGGAATATCTTTTGAGGAAAATAGAGAAGATAAGAAGAATAACTAAGTCTGCGTTTATTTAACAGAGGCTTGAGTGAACTTGTTCTACAAATGCTCAGGTATAAATATCCTCCGATGAATCGGTTTCTTTCCGGTTTCATCGGAGGATATTCTATTTTAAATCAACTTGACAGAGATACCTTATTTTCAATACCCAACCGTAATCACATGAACAGAAGGGCTATCCAGCACAACAGTGGTTGTCGTTCCTGTTTCTGCATTAAAACAACGGATTGTATCTTTCTCCGTATTCTGTACGGTTACTTTCCAACTGTTACCTTCTATTTATGCTTAAAATATCCGTCGTATTACTACCGGGATTAATCGCTAAACCGTTAACGCAATGAACAGTTTCGATATGATAACGTCTGACATCAACAGGGAATTTCTTTCCGTTATAGACGAAGGTTGCCGTATGTTGCTGTTCAGCACTTTGCCAGTCGGTGTTCAGCAAATAAATCGTGCGGTGGTCTTTGTTATCCCAAACAGTGAAACCTACAGACGGAGCAGATTCGATCCAACCGGAGGGAAGTTCCTTGTTCACGGTTTCCGTAGCTAACTCACGCATTGTTTCTTCATACTGGCTTCTCAAAGACGATTCTGCCGGATAAGCAGCTTGCGGAAAGTAGATGATCTTTCCTGATCCGAACGGGATAACGGTCTTTCCATTCAAAGACTTGTAATTATCGCCCAACATTTCACGGATAACCGCATCGTTAGTCGGGAACTTTGCCGGTTGGTCGGGTTGAAGTTCGGCATTCAAATGGCGGCCGTCAGGACAAGCGTTCCGCCGTCAAATACATAGTTGCGGATGCGGAGGAAATCGCTTTCATCGAAACTGTTCCAGCCAAGGAATACCATTGCCTTATATTATTCATCACATCTTGCGGAGCCTCGATAGGCAGAATGTCGATAGTCCCGTAAGGCGTAGAGGTGAACCAACCGTTAGGACCGCAACCATCCACGATATTATTGGGATAGAAGACTTTCAGGAGGTCAAAACTTTCCGTAGCCTTATTAAATTGCCATTTGTCGCCCTTCTGTGACCATAAGCTGCCGCGACCGAACGATTTCCAGGCATCATTCCTTCCCTGGATAACAGCGACGTTACTTTTCAATTCGCCGCGACGGGTATGTGTTTCTATGAAATCCAGCACACGATGCTGTGCATATAAATGCTCTTTGCCTGATTGGGAATAACGGTCGTTGGCATATTCGTCCAACCACAAGGCTTCTTCCGTATTCATATGGGAAGAACCATGCATATAGGCTACGGCAAGCGACATATACAAACGTAAAGAATGTTTCGGGTCGGTAAAAGGTCCTGAACCCCATTGCATAGCATGCAACGTTCCGTAATCCCGCTTGCTATAAGCACGTGAAGCACCGCGCAATGAAGACAGGATAATTTCTTCAGGGCCGTACATCTGCTCGGCTCCCAACCAGTTATAGCCAGCCTGATACAAATAACGGAACAACGTGGAAGGACCTGTATGGCGGCTGCTCTCTCCTTTTGAATAACGGAAATTCTCAACCAGCTTGCGGGCACCGTCGGCCATATCCTTGACACCATACGGGTCATAATGGATAAAGGTTCCGTGGTCAGTATAAATCGGGCGATGTTTAGCAAAAACCGCCGTAAGGACGGTTGCGGGCAGCCATATCCGAGAAGACTCCTTGATACAGGAAATGTTGCCAGTAATAATAACCGCCGTCATTTTCGTGCGCCTGCTTTCCGCGGAACATCGGGGAAGCCAATGTTTCCAAATCCGGATTGATACGTTTACCGGCCAATGTACGGCCTTCTACCTGCCAGGCATAAGGAACCCGGAGCTTATTCAGCAAACCGGTATAATGACGGATAACTTCGGGACGGGCAACGCGGAAACCGCTCCACTGATAGGAAGGACGGAACTGATACCAGTTTCCGACCCTGGGAGATATACCATTTAAAGAAATAATCATAAGGCGCATATTCCTTATCTATATAAATCTCATCCCCGGAAGAAATGTAAACCTCATCCGGTTCCTTTTCTATTATCTGACGAATTGTTTTCCGCTTTACGGCTTCCGTCATCAAAAATCATCGGAACGGCGGAAGCATAATTGCCGGCACGAAACTCAATCACGTGCAAACCTGTTTCTTTTAATACCACTTCCTGAGACGCCGGGATAACAGAAGACGGAGCCTGTACCTTCAAACGGACATCCGGCTTATTCGTTCTACCAGTACACCGAAAGCCGCTCCGGCAGAAACATATTCAGGCACGGAAACAATTTCAATCACGGGCACTCTCTTCGATAATCTCCAGCGAACGGAGTTCATAAGAATACGCTGCACGGTTATCCTCTTTGAGCAAAGTCAGTTTCAAATCGCCGTTACCCTGCACGGATGCAGGCAGAAGGATATAAAAGTCCGCTATATCAGAAGCTCTGTCGAAAATATTTCCTTCGTAACAGTCGTACCGTTGAAATCCAGTTTCCAACGCGGCCAGCTGCGGGTAGAAAGGTTACAACCGGTCCAGTAGTTATAATCGTCTGTCTTATCGGCAAACTTAGCAAAAGGTATGGAGCAGACCTGTTTCTTGTTCTGCACCAATCTGGGTGCCTCCACCCAGCACTCGCCACTGAAATGAGTTCCCCCGATACGTAAAAAGGCACATGCGACGTTATCAGGAAGCACGAATGTTTGCGTTACTTGTTGATATTTGCCGGAGCCTGCGGGTACCGGGAAATAAAGCAACGAATCCGGGCAGTCGTAAATATCGTCTTTATAGCGTCCGGGCTTTTTATAAAACAATTCTATCTGTACGCCAAAGTCACCACCCGCAGAAACGGACATGTCCTGACGTTTCACAACCGGCAAGGTCACCGTCAGTTCACCGGGTTTCAGCAAGTCACCCGAAATACGGTAATAGGCATGCCGCTCGAAGTTATTATCTTCTCCTTTAAAATACAAGGAATACTTATCTTTCTTCACATGGACGGAATCCAGATTGTCGTCGATATAAAATTCCGACCGCCTGAACATTTCCTCTCCCCTTTTTTCAAAAGGAGCCGGCATTTTTACTCCGCCGACAACACGAAGGAGTCTACGTACAGGATAGGCTTCCTGTTTAAACGAAACTGTTTCGGAAACACTGCTTCCGGGAGTTAACAAATGAACCTTTTCACCACCGGAAGGTGTGAAAATCACCGTTCTGTTCTCAGTCTGCACACCATCGGCAAAGAGATAGGAGACGGATAAAAGCTGGCAAATCAGAAGATAAAAGACTTTTTTCATAACTAATACTCAGAGATGTCTGTTAATAAATCAGGTCAAATGTACGACTAATTTCCATTGGTTTTATGTACTTTTGCCTTTTCATTGAATGAATAGAAGAAAATGATCATTATCAGAGATACGGATTTATTAAAAGGGAAAAGACTGGTTGCTACCATCGGTTTCTTCGACGGAGTTCATCTGGGACATCGGTTCCTGATCAATGAACTGAAGGAAGTCGCGAAGACGAAAGGCCTGCCTTCGGCCGTTATTACCTTTCCGAGCATCCGCGTGCCGTATTGCATTCGGATTATCAGCCCAAATTACTTAATTCATTTGAGGAAAAACTGGAACAACTGGCTACTACCGGCATAGATTACTGCATCGTTCGACTTCACGGTGGAGCTATCCCGCCTGACAGCACAGGAATTTATCAGTTCCATACTGGCGGAAAAATTACATGTAGCCGCTTTACTGATCGGTTACGACCATCGTTTCGGCCATGACCGGAAAGACGGTTTTGAGCAATATGTTGTTTATGGCGGAGCCTGCGGGATGGAAGTTATCAAAGCATCGCCTTACGACGAAGGACGTACGGCAGTAAGTTCTTCCGAGATCAGGAAATTATTGACAGACGGTGATGTGGAAGATGCCGCCGGTTACTCACCTACCCTTATCAGCTACGGGGAACGATTGTAAACGGTTATAAAGTCGGCCGCAAACTGGGATTTCCAACAGCCAATATACAGGTGGACGAACCTTTTAAAATTGTACCGGGGATCGGGGTTTATGCAGTCTGGGTCTATCTGAAAGAAGAGAAATATAAAGGAATGCTCTACATCGGCGACCGTCCTACACTTCAGAATGGCGACAATATTACACTGGAAGTGAATATACTGGACTTCTCCGGAGATATCTATAATAATAAACTGTTGCGTTTATATATTATGTACGGGGGATGTCAAATTTAATTCCCTGGAAGAACTGATAGAACACCGGACATGACAGGGAGACGGTGGACAGGCTATTGACGGAATGTAACACACCCCCTGCCCCTCTCAAGAGGGAATTGAGATACAACCGGTAACAAAATTCAATAATCTGAATAGATGGAACTTTTACGAAGCAATAGATACTTTGAAAGGGATGATCAGCCGTCCCTCTTTCAGCCGGGATGAAGCGGCTGTAGCCGACTTTTTACAACAGACATGGCAAGCTGCAGGACATACGGTACACCGTAAAGGGAATAATCTATGGATCGTTTCTCCCGGTTTCGACCTGAATAACCAACACTGTTGCTGAACTCACATATCGACACCGTAAAACCGGCCTCCGGCTGGACGAAAGACCCTTTCAATCCCGAAGAGAGCGAAGATGAAAAGTTATACGGCCTGGGCAGCAATGACGCCGGAGCAAGCGTTGTTTCCCTGTATTCGGCTTTCACACTACTGACCGGTAAAGAACAGGCTTATAATCTGATTTTCCTGGCATCCTGCGAGGAAGAAGTATCAGGAAAGAACGGATTGGAAAGTACACTGGCAGACCTCCCGCCCATCGCTTTTGCCATCGTCGGCGAACCGACCGGCATGCAGCCAGCCGTTACCGAAAAAGGATTGATGGTTCTTGATTGCGTAGCAACCGGAAAAGCCGGTCATGCTGCCCGTAATGAAGGAATCAATGCTATCACATTGGCTATAAAAGATATTGAATGGTTCAACACCTACCAGTTTCCGGAGAAGAGTGATTTCCTCGGACCGGTAAAAATGAGCGTTACAATTATCCATGCCGGCACACAACACAACGTTGTTCCCGACCGCTGCGAATTCACGGTCGATATACGTACAAATGAATTTTACCCCAATGAAAAACTGTTCGAGCTGATCAAAGAGCAAGTGAATTGTGAAGTAAAAGCACGCAGTTTCCGTTTGAACTCGACGCGGACAGCACCGGATCACCCGTTTGTACAAAGAGCCATCATGCTGGGAAAAGAACCGTTCGGTTCGCCTACGCTCAGCGACCAGGCACTCATGCCGTTCCCTTCCGTCAAGATAGGCCCGGGAAACTCCGCCCGTTCGCATGCGGCAGACGAGTATATCGGCCTGATGGAGATCAGGGAGGCGATCGACGTATGTCCGTTTACTGGATGGATTGAAATTATAATCGTATGTTGAAAAAAATACTGGGGACAATTGGAACACGCTATCTGATTGCCTTTCTTAATCTGATGCTCATTTTCATTAATGCCAAAGCATTGGGTGTGGAAGGGGTTGGCCTGGTGGGTATCATCCTGGCTTCAATAAATATAGCCGTTGTATTCAATGGGGTACTTTCAGGCAATACGATCGTATATTTTATGAACCGTTATTCCATACATACTATTTGTTCCCGGCTTATGCATGGCCTGATAGGATCCGGATTAGCGTGCGCCGCCATGTTGCTGTTCGGACTATTTCCCAAAGAGTACCTGACAGACATATATGTGCTGTCATTGATCTCCTCTTTTATTACAACCAACGCCCGCTTTCTGCTGGGCAAAGACAGGATTACAGGATTTAATCTGACTTATATGCTGCAAGGCGGATTATTGTTCTTCATCCTTTATACTTTTATATATAGCAGGAAAACAAGAAGTTTCATCCTATATTTACGGATTATACATCACTTACGGCATTGCTTTCATCGGCAGTCTGATATTACTTTTTCCCTTTCTGACCAAAAGAGAAAATAAGCCTA
>NZ_AQFV02000003.1:0-16752 GCF_000364265.2 Parabacteroides sp. ASF519
CACTTCTAATCGTTTATCGTTTTTATCGAATGTTTCATAAAAGTCCCATAAAACGCGATAACCACCCCATTTCTGGATGCTTTCATTCTTTGTCGGATACTGACTGGAGAGAACATGAGCCTGCCAAAGTTGCTGATTTACACTGCTGCTACAGATCGCAGCCCAGATCGTTTCAATATTTCCTTCATTTTCCAAAGTGAAAATATCCTTGTAATTATTCATCAGTCCATATCCATATTCGGTTTCATCAATTCCCGTCCGCATTCTTCTGCTTTTGCCCAGTTATTTTCATGCATGAGGTTGTGTCAAAACGCTGGCACAACCTTTTTTTATGCACAAAGCCCAGACTTTCACAAGCCCAGGCTTTGTTATTACCCAAAGTTTTTGTATCTTTAGGCATAAAGTTTTTCATTATGGCAAAGTTACATTTTCGTCCTTACATTCCCAACCAAACAGTTCTTTTTCCCGGAAGAATTGATGAAAACATAGCAGCGAATGATCCGGTTCGCATAGTTAATACAGTTGTTGATAATCTCAATCTTGACAATTTCAAGAAGCTTTATAAAGCAACCGGTCGTTGTCCTTATCATCCTAAAATGATGCTTAAGGTGATTATCTACGCCTACATGAACAATATCTATTCGTGCCGCAAAATAGAGAAGCTTCTCCTACGTGACATTCATTATATCTGGCTTTCCGGTAATGAACATCCGGATTTTATTACCATCAACCGTTTCCGTAATCGTGTAAAAGAAGAGATAAATAATGTATTCACGCAGTTGGTTCTTGTCCTTGTCGACAAAGGTTTCATCAGCCTTGACGTAGAGTATATCGACGGTACCAAGATTGAGTCCAGAGCCAACAAATATACTTTTGTCTGGCGCAAGACAGTCGAAAAGAACCGTACAAAGCTGATGGATAAGATCCGCATTCTCCTGGAGCAGGTGGATGAAGCCATAGCCCAAGAGAACTCCACCAAAGACACACCCGTAGAGTTCACTCCCGCCATGCTCTCAGATATAGTGAATGAACTTAAAGAGGTGCTGGAACACCAGCCTGTAACAAAGGACAAGAACAAAAGAAAGTCATCCGGGAAAAGAAGAAACAAGTCCGGGAACTTGAGGAACACCGTGACAAGTTGATGAATACGACAACCATCTTGACACTCTTGGAGAACGCAACTCCTATTCCAAGACCGATCCTGATGCCACCTTCATGCGCATGAAAGAAGACGCCATGAGAAACGGGCAGACCAAGCCCGGATATAATCTGCAAATAGTACCCAGAACCAATTCCTCATAGACTTCCGACTGTTTCCCAATCCAACCGATACACTGACCCTCATACCTTTCTTCCACTCCTTTGAGCAACGCTATAACCGCTACCGACTGTCGGTGTGGCAGATTCCGGTTACGGCTCGGAAGAAAATTACCGATTCATGCAAGATAATGGGATAGAAGCCTTTGTCAAGTACAACTACTTCCATAAAGAACAGCGTCCCCGTTATACCCCCAATCCATTCCATGCGAGAGTCTCCATTACAATGCGGAAGAGGATTATTACGTTTGTCCTATGGGGCAGCACATGAACCGTATAGGAACCAGGAGTGACAAAACAGCTAGCGGATACATCACCGAAAGTGCCCGGTATAAAGCACAAAGATGTGAAGGGTGTCCTTTACGTGTAGTTGCTTTAAAGCCCGGGGAACCGTATTATAGAAGTCAACCACCGATTAAACCAATACAAACGGCTGCACGGAAAGGTTACTCTCGAAAGAAGGCTTCAGGCATAGGGGAAGGCGATGTATAGAACCGGAAGCAGTTTTGGACAAATGAAACACAACATGGCATACAAAAGGTTCCGGCATGTGGGAGAAGACAAGGTTACAATGGACTTTGCCTTCTTTGCTATAGCTTTTAATATCAAAAAGATGTGTACAAAACTATTAAAAGCAGGAAAGAGAAGGAGTACACACATTATATTTATCTTTATCAGACCACGTGTGGCTCAACATACGAGGAATATTAAGCCTTACCTAATTACTGAAGAAATAGTCGCATAGACAAAAAAAGAGGAACGACTATTTTTAAGATAAAAAAGGAGATGTGCCTTAGTTTGACACACCCCCAAGCCAGACCTCTGGTAAAACGTCCGTAGTTGCTATCAGATGATTTGTAAGTTGCAGGTAACACCTCTATCGCTGCTTTCAGATCATTCTCAATGAATGCGACCATATCTTCTTTGGATACGCGGGATATAATTATTTCCCCTAACGGATTATTCAACTGTTCCAATGTCGGTATCTGAATGGGACCATAAAAATCGTATAATATATAAGCTAACCATCCCCGACCACAGAGGACTTCAGCCTCTAATCGTTTTTTAGCTTCATCTTTCATTTCGATATTTGATATACGATCTAGAGCTAATGTCATTTTCCCAATATAGTTGATATAATCTTTATAGATTTTTGTTGGGCAGTCGGATGATGGAGTAAAATTTACTTCCAATAAATCAGGCCAGTAAACATCATTCCACTGACAATAACCTATATCAGTCGTCATTTCTCCAATAACATGAATGCCACCGTTAGCTGCTGTGAAAAGACCGCTATACCAACTTGAACGAAAGGGGCGTAAGCGGCAGCTGTAACTAATGCATTGGCATCATTTTCGTTAACGGGAAGATATTCGGATTAATCACATCATACATTTCTGATTCCAGATTTGTACAAGAGGGTAAAAATGCGGTTGTTGTCAACGACAAGGATAATATATATAGTAACTTGTTCATATTATACTCAATTTAGATTTTAATTAAAATGTTATATCTAATCCAAGGCTGAAACTCCTAACGTTCGGATAAGCCCATACGGAATTGTCTGTTTCCAGGTCAAGCCCTTTGTAGGAGTAATTGTGAACGGATTATTGATATCTGCATACACACGGATATTAGATAAAACTTTCTTGACTGTTTCATCGGTATCGTATATCCTAAAGTAATGTTACGGCAACGGATGAACCAACTTTTTTCAAGATAGTAGTCACCAATCTTACCCGTACTTGTGCTTCCTGCAGAAACCGGACTCTTATCCTGAAAGTATCCCGGACGAGTTGCCGAAGTATTATCGTGAGACCATACATCTTTAGATGAAACAGGCATATTGTACCCCCGGTACATATTTACAATACCTGTCATACCATCAGCTCCGGTTAACCACAAGTCTTTATAAGAACCTATATTCCATAGGGCAAACTGTCCGTAGAAATAGATATTGAAATCAAAATTCTTATAACGTAACGTATTGTTGAATCCTATCATATATCCAGGATCTTTACTACCATAAATAACCATATCTGCTTCATCAATCTTCCCATCAGGTTTACCACTTTTTACCGGAATACCGTATTTATCAACTTTTAGTGTACCGTCTTCATTATATACATAACCATCCAAATCCTTGATCTTTACCTGACCAGGTACTGAGCCTGCCATCCAGTCTACAGTTTCTCCTTCCTGGATTAAGCCATCGGACATGTATCCGAAATAGTAACGGATCGGTGCATCGTACAGTGAATAAGCTGCCGGTTTCCATGACGCATCACGAGTTTTCCATTTATCACGATAAAAAGAGAATGTAAAATCCGAATTCCAACTAAAATCTTTTGTATCAATATTCTTGGTATTAATTGTCAATTCAAATCCTTGACTTTGCGTTTCACCTATATTAGCGGCAATTTTGCTTACTTCATTATAAGATAATAATGTGCGTTCGCTCAGCAGATCTGATACGACTTTATGATAGTATTCAGCCGTTACATTCAAACGGTTATTGAAGAAACCTAAATCCAAACCGACATTCCATTCAGTAGTAGTTTCCCATTTCAGGTCAGGATTACCCATTTGGTCCAGATAAACACCGACTGACTCAGTTCCTCCAAATTCATTATTATTGCCGGTTTTGTAATAGGAAATCGCCTTATTACCAATATTGGAATTACCGGTCTGACCATAGCTCAGACGTAATTTACCATTCGATAGTACGTTTGTTAACGGACGCATAAATTCTTCTTCAGTAAATCTCCAACCTAAAGCAACAGATGGAAATAACCCCAACGGTTATTTTGGGCAAAGTTGGAAGCCCATCGGCACGTAATGTGGCTGTCAGTAAGTAACGATCTTTGAAAGAATAATTTACGCGACCGAAGAAAGACGCCATTTCATCTTTGGATGCAGAAGAACCAACACTAGGCTTCGGATAAGCTCCTGCTCCCAGATTATTGTATAAGAAACCGTCAATAAGAAACTGACTGTTTCCTGCTGATAAAGATTCATCAGTGAAACGCTGAAAAGAATAACCGACTAGTGCATTCAAATTGTGATTACCAAATTGTTTTGCATAGTTGGCAGTTAATTCTAACAGATAATCTGATTTATCATACTGGGCAATATCTGCTTGCCCGTCTTTTTTAGCTCCATAAAGAGTTGTTTTAGGCAAATACACCTTGTGTTTCTGATAATTACGATCAATGCCAAGATTCGCTTTTAAAGTCAAATCTTTGATAGGCTTTACTTCTATAAAAGAAGTAGCCAGTAATCTTCCTTGGTCGTTTTGTCTGTTATGTCAAGTAATGAAACCGGATTCGGTAAAAATGCAGCTTCGTCATTTAAAATATATTCGCCGTTTTCATCTCTAATGCCTAGAATTGGATTAAACTGAGCTGCAGCCACCATGATACTGGCATTTCATTTTGTCCGGAACCTAATGGGACATTGTTCATCTGATTTCTTGACAATGTCAGATTTACACCGACTTTTACATATTTGCTGATTACCTGTTCCAGATTCATGCGACCTGTATAACGTTCCATATCATTATTCTTCACTACTCCGTTTTGCTTGAAGAAGTTACCGGATATTAAATACTTTGTCATATCAGTTCCACCATTAATTGAAATATTATGTTGGGTCTGAAAACCTGTACGGGTAATTTCATCAAACCAATTTGTATCATTGTTGGATTACTAATCTGAGCATCTGTATAACGTGGGGTATAAGTAGAAGAGGCTTCCGATTCATTTTTTCCTCCATAAATACCTATTTTATTATCCTTCATCCATTGTTCGTATTGATAGCGATTAGACTGGATCATAAAATCTTTTGCATCCAGCATATCGTAAGAATTAGCGAGGGTTTGAACACTGGCTGTTCCTGAATATGTAACAGTGGGAGCACCGGTCTTACCTTTTTTAGTAGTTATAATGATTACACCGTTACCTGCACGTGCACCATAAATAGCGGTAGAGCTTGCATCCTTCAATACTTCGATAGACTCGATATCATTCGGATTTATAGAAGCCAGGATATTATCGGTTGTTCCGCTTGAATATTTTCCTGTTTGATTTTATCCTCATTAGGAGTACTTATGGGAAAACCATCGATAATAATCAACGGATCATTACTTGCATTAACAGAGGCAGCACCGCGAATACGGAAATTTGTACCTCCACCAGGTTGTGCACTTACAGCGCTCACCTGCAAACCGGCAGCTTTTCCGGCCAGGGCATGGCTGATAGTCGAAACAGTTCCCACCGGTGCGTCATCCATTTTGACAGAAGCAACAGCACCTGTCAGGTCTTTTTTCTTCATCGTGCCATAACCGACGACAACAACCTCCTCCAGTGCTTGTGTATCTTCTTTCAATAATACATCAATTATACTTTTACCCTTTACTGCTATATCTTGTTGGATATATCCTATAAAAGATATTTGCAATACGGCATTTTCCGGAACCTCGATCGAATAATTACCGTTTACATCGGTAGTTGTTCCGTTGGTTGTCCCTTTTTGGATAATGTTTGCTCCTGCAATCGGTCCAAAAGTATCATTCACTGTACCGGTTATTTTGCGGTTTTGTTGTATTATGCCTGTTACAGGTGATGATATTTCTGTCGTTAATACTATATGGCGATCTTTAATGGTATATTTCAAACCTGTTTTAGTGGCGATAGCATCCAGAACATCCTGGATATTTGCATTTTTCTTTGTAATAGAGATTTTCTCATTTTTGTTTATCTCTTCCAGATTATAGAAAAACAGGAATTCAGACTGTTTTTCTATTTGTTTCAGTACATATTCCAGTGTCTCATTTTTAATAGAAAGACTCAATTTGGTGGTTTGTGCATAAGTTGCTGCTACCATTTGTGATAGACAAACAATAAGCATTAACACGGTTAGCTTCATAATTTTAATAGTTCTTTTCAGGTTTACAGAAACAACTATACGTTGATAATTCATACTTTTGATTGTTTTAAGATTAAACACATTTTCCACGGCAATGGAAGTTTAATTGAATCACATACTTTAGAAAAGAATATCCGGCAAGATATTTTTTCCCTTCTTTTTTAATTACTTACGTTATCCACTCATACTATTGAATTTAAAAGTTAACTACTCTTATAACTTATCTTTCCGAAATCGTCACATGATGGTCGTCAATCTTATATTTGACCGGAATAGATAAATTTATTATTTCCATAATATCTTTAATACTCTGTCCCCGATAGAAAGTTCCGGTGAAAGTACGCTTATTCAATGTCTTAGAACTTACAGCAAACTCTACACCATAAACGTGACTAAGACGATCTAAAATTGCTTTTAGACTTTGTTCATGAAAATAATAATAACCGGAAGTCCACGATACAAATTGCCGGGCATCCACTTTTCGAAGGATAGCAGATTCTGTATTCCGGTTATATACAAACTGCTGGTTGGATTCCAATATCGTTTGTTTAGCAATATGCATTGTTGTCAGACGAACTGATCCTTCCAGCAACGTAGTGATTGTCATAGAATCCATTGGATAAGCCATTACATTGAACTTGGTTCCAAGGGCTTCGATATCCTGTTCTTTTGTCTTTACAATAAAAGGTTTATTCTTTTGTTTGGCGACTTCAAAATATGCCTCACCTTCCAGATATACAATACGTTTATCTTTTCCAAAATTCTTATCATAATGGAAAGTCGTTTTTGAGCCAAGACTAACATGTGTACCATCTGGTAACTCTATTACATCTGCCTCCAGGCCGTCACCTCCTATATACTTAGAATATAAAGTCTTGTCGTCATCACGGATAAATAAAAAGAAAACAGAACTAATCGCCACAGCTATCAGGGCCACCGCTGCATAGCTACTTATTTGGTACCAAAGATTGAACCGGCGAGTTTGTGAATTTTTCTTTTTATTAAGCAAACGCTGCCAGCTGGAAGCCGTATCCAGCGGTTTTCCTAAAAACAGACCGGCATCATACATTGCTTTGATTTCAAAGAATGTCTCTTTGTTGGAGGCACTCTCATTCACCCAATCGTAAAAAAGGTCTGTTTCTTCTTTGGAAAGATTACCTTGCAAGTAACCTATAACTAACTCTGTATAATCATGTTCCATACTATTCCCCTGTAATTCGTCGTCTTTAGTGACTTAGTCCTTTATGAACTTATAACGAATGGGACATGAAAAGTACTCACACGAAAACAAACTTTTTTTAAAATAAAAAAATGCCCCCTTTTAAATCAAGGTAAAAAGATAAAAGAATAAATGAGAACAGTGCTTACGGAGGTAAAGCAAGGAACGATACAATTGGTTCTCTACCGTACGGACAGATAAACCCAGTTGTTCAGCGATCTCAGCAGCTTTCATTCCTTTCAGATAAGAGAGACGGAATATTTCCTGGCTTCGTTCTGGTAATTCCGCCACTTTCTTCATTAGAAGCTCTAACAAATCTTTCCGCATGAAAAGTTCGTCGGACGATTCGAAATAATCCAGTTCTTCCAATTTTAGCTGTACAGCACGGTGGTCAAGTATCTCCTGCTCCATGTTAGAACGACGCAGATGGTCGATGCAGGCATTACGCACAGCTACAAAAAGAATCCTTTTCAAATCGTCATCAGGAAGAAGGAAAACCTGCTTATCCCATAATTTCAGGAAAACATCATGCACAATATCCTCTGCAAAGAATCCGGAGACAAACTTGCCCGCAAAACGAAGCAACATAGGCGCATATTCCATATATATGCGCTGATAACAATTTGTCGTCTGATCTTTTACTTCCATTTTGCAAACTTATTAAAAATCTCGGAAAACGCCCTGTCCCAACTCTATTTTAACGCTATACCCTTTATAAAACACCTATATACATCTGCCGAAAAAATTATTGAATCCTCCAATCTGTACACTAATCGGGGCAATAGCAACCATCCATCAAAATATTCAACTACAGGAATTAAAATTCAAAGGCAGCAAGCAACTAAAAGATAAAATATCTGTTAAAGCCCCCATAGTAAACAATAAAATAGGATAAAAACAGAATAATACCATACCCAAACAAGCTGTTTATAACTACTAAAACCTATCTTTAGCCTTATAAATTAACGAAAGGATAACATTTAAAACATTCCGATATGAAAAAACAAACAGTCATCCTATTCTTACTTCTGGGTCTCAGCCATACAGCATTCGCCCAACGCGTCATTGAAAACCCTGCTTATGAATTTAAAAGCACAGGTATCAATACAATCACTCAGATAGAGCGAAACAAAGAAAACACACGGGTACAAGTACATTGCGAATTTATTCCCACTGGTGGATTTCTTTCGACAGTACTACTTACATCAAAGATGCGGATACCGGAAAGAAATATTTTCCGACCGGAATCGAAGGAACCGAGTTCGGTAAAAAAACATTTATGCCTGATTCCGGCGACTCCACATTTGTCCTGATCTTTCCTCCTTTCGATAAAAAAATGAAGAAATTCGATTATATCGAATCAGATACGGGAGAAGGTTCAATCTTCGGAATCTCACTGAAAAAAACAAAAGATCAGAAGAAGAAACCGGTGGAAGAAAGCATATACGGGACATGGGAAGATATGGAAAAGCAGCTGGCAGCAGAAGCTGATCCGTCGACCGGTTACGGAACCGACTTCTTCCGGAAAGACACAGCCCATTTACGCGGTTTTCTAAAAGGATACGATCCCAGAGCCGGCTTCAGTACCGGCATGATTTATACTGGTAACGAACTAACCCGCGAAGACTATCCGACTGTCATACAAATCCATCCTGACGGACGTTTCGAGGCTGACTTTCTTTTAAATCATCCCTGGGAAGGTTATATCTCTTTCAAAAGGACTTCCATTCCATTTTATATCGAACCGGGAGAAACCTTATTTATTTCTCTCGACTGGAAGACTTCCTGATGGCAGACCGATATCGCGATCGCCGGTATGAGTTTAAAAACATAGATTTCAAAGGAGCCTCAGCCGGAATAAACAAAGAACTTAACAAGTTTAAAGTGAATACTTTCAATTATCGGAATTTCGAAAAGCAACTAAAAACTCTTGCCCCGGCGGAATTTAAACAACAGCAATTGAACGCTTTGAAAGAGGCTGATAACTCACTGGCAGAAAAGCTGAAACAAAATACTGTTTCAATCAAAGGCCAGCAATTACTGAAAAATAAAATACTTCTATCATTTTACGGAGCTTTGTTTGATTATGTTATGACACGAAGGTATTACGCCTCTCAGGACTCTACCAATGAAATCCTGAAACAACCGATTCCGGATGATTATTATAACTTCCTTCCGAAGATAAATAGTAACGACAAAAGTTTACTTGTCTCGAATATGTTCAGTTCTTTCATCAACCGTTATGAATATATGGGACCTTTCAACAACGCAGATATGACATTCACCCCCGAGAATAAGCTTGAAATGTTTAGCAAGGGATGGTTACGCAAAGATTCTGTCTTACGGAATGAATTGCAAGTCACGCCCGGTCTGCTGTTTGAGATTGCAAAAACCCGTTCGCTGAATTATGCACTAGAGATGCTTACACCCAAAGAAGGACATTTGCTGGCTGAAGAAATAAACAACAGTATCTCAGAGCCTTTCCTGAAAGAAGAAACGATGCGTATGTATGCCAAGAAATTTCCGGAAGGAGAAAAACAAGCCTATAAACTTCCGGAAGGGAAGGCCACGGATATTTTCTGTAAAATGACAGACCCGCACAAAGGAAAATTCGTTTTAGTCGACTTTTGGGCTACTACCTGCGGACCTTGTATTTACGGCATTAAACATATGCAGCCGCTAAGAGACAAATATAAAGACAGTCCGGACCTCGCCTTTGTCTATATTACAGATACAGGCGGTTCTCCGGAAGAGTCTTACAATAAATTTATTTCGGAAAATGATATGGGTGACAACCTGTTCCGTTTGCCGGAAGATGAATACAACTATCTGCGTCAACTATTCAAATTCAATGGCATACCTCGTTATGTCATGCTGGATCGGGATGGGAATGTGGTCGACGATAATTTCCCCGGACACAACGCAGAGTATGAAATACAAAAGTTATTCCCGGATAAAAAGTAAACTGTCCCAAAGAGTTCATCCTCTTTGAATATACCCGTTAAAAGGGTTTATCAGGGTTATTTTTATCAGAAATGAAACATTTCTGAAGTTGACAGTTGACTCACAAATAACAGTTATGTCGACTTTCAATTGATTATCAATATATCATTATTCTATCAAATCAAACGATTAGATGTCTTTATGATAGCAAAATACTTATTTAAACAACCAGTATATTCATCCATATTGCCTATCTAGGATAATTTTATATACATTTATTAACAAAGCATCCGGCTTTATCTGTTCTTCAAGCAAAATATACTTCATTTAAAACGGAATTTATATTCGTTTTAAATGAAGTATATTTTTATTATGGTTGAAAATTTACTCGACATAAGCTAAAAAACGTTAATAAAACAAGAAAAAACTCATTTTTCGAATTTTCGAGGGGATATTTTCATGCTAAAGAGCATGTTTTATTTCTGAAACAAGGATATCACAGATACTTTTCCAATATCTTTTATTTTGCAAAATCACCATCAATACAGCAGATAGCATCCGCCATATGTAATACGATATTATTATAACGCATATCACACCATTATTCCGACTTTTTGCACATTCCATCCTTCCCCACAGTCGCATAAAAGCTAACTGTACAAAATACCACCCATACAGCTTATTCAGAAGGTACCTTATATAGCATTTGTCAATTTAGGACTATCAGAGAAAGTTGTTCATATTTTATCAGAATTGAAATTATTTGCATCGAGACTTATCCTAAAAGCTCTAACTGCTATAAGTATCTCTACTACCAGTATCAATTCATCTACAAATTTTGAAGTGTATTTTATTGCATCCTTTAATTATTATCGTACATTTGTGATGCATTTCCTATATCTCAGGCGGGAAACCTGCCAATTTCCGTGGCGGGCATTTTTATGTCCGCTCACGAGCATTCTATATGGCGGTTCCGTACCCCCGTGTAGAATGTTAATGCATCTACTCTGCCTGAGGTAGGAAATGCAACGGGACAGGCGGAACGCTCTTATATTTAGAAAATCTTCGCCTTCACATCTAATATTAATATGTATGGAAACAGAATTGTTAACTGTCCAACAAAGTGAGAGATGCAAAAAACAAGTGGCAACCCATCTCCTTTTTCCGAAGAAGAATTGAAAGAATTTACCTTAAATTTGCCCGTCTGGTTAATCCGAATGCCTGTTCTGCCAATCGCAATGATTTTGAAGTGCTAAGTATCCTTCGTAAAGATTTAAGAAAATCTCGGATACTTTGCAAGTATACACAGCATGCCTGGGATGAGGATGCCGAAATACAAATGGCTTGTGGTGCCTATTCCGTACAGGATACCATACAAAAGAAAGAACGGATGGAAGTGAATGTTTCTTTGGGAAAACATTTACAGTTCCTTGCTCAGATGGCAGCAGCCAGTTCGGTTGTAAGAAGGATGCATGCGGAATACACCCGGCATTTTATTAATGTGGAATATCTTTTGAGGAAAATAGAAAGATAAGAAGAATAACTAAGTCTGCGTTTATTTAACAGAGGCTTGAGTGAACTTGTTCTACAAATGCTCAGGTATAAATATCCTCCGAGATCGGTTTCTTTCCGGTTTCATCGGAGGATATTCTATTTTAAATCAACTTGACAGAGATACCTTATTTTTCAATACCCAACGTAATCACATGAACAGAAGGGCTATCCAGCACAACAGTGGTTGTCGTTCCTGTTTCTGCATTAAAACAACGGATTGTATCTTTCTCCGTATTCTTACGGTTACTTTCCAACTGTTACCTTCTTTATTTATGCTTAAATATCCGTCTATTACTACCGGGATTAATCGCTAACCGTTAACGCAATGAACAGTTTCGATATGATACGTCTGACATCAACAGGGAATTTCTTTCCGTTATAGACGAAGGTTGCCGTATGTTGCTGTTCAGCACTTTGCCAGTCGGTGTTCAGCAAATAAATCGTGCGGTGGTCTTTGTTATCCCAAACAGTGAAACCTACAGACGGAGCAGATTCGATCCAACCGGAGGGAAGTTCCTTGTTCACGGTTTCCGTAGCTAACTCACGCATTGTTCTTCATACTGGTTCTCAAAGACGATTCTGCCGGATAAGCAGCTTGCGGAAAGTAGATGATCTTTCCTGATCGAACGGGATAACGGTCTTTCCATTCAAAGACTTGTAATTATCGCCCAACATTTCACGGATAACCGCATCGTTAGTCGGGAACTTTGCCGGTTGGTCGGGTTGAAGTTCGGCATTCAAATGGGCGCCGTCAGGACAAGCGTTCCGCCGTCAATACATAGTTGCGGATGCGGAGGAAATCGCTTTCATCGAAACTGTTCCAGCCAAGGAATACCATTGCCTTATATTTATTCATCAATCTTGCGGAGCCTCGATAGGCAGAATGTCGATAGTCCCGTAGGCGTAGAGGTGAACAACCGTTAGGCCGCAACCATCCACGATATTATTGGGATAGAAGATTTCAGGGAGGTCAAACTTTCCGTAGCCTTATTAATTGCCATTTGTCGCCCTTCTGTGACCATAAGCTGCCGCGACCGAACGATTTCCAGGCATCATTCCTTCCTGGATAAGCGACGTTACTTTTCAATTCGCCGCGACGGGTATGTGTTTCTATGAATCCAGCACACGATGCTGTGCATATAAATGCTCTTTGCCTGATTGGGATAACGGTCGTTGGCATATTCGTCCAACCACAAGGCTTCTTCCGTATTCATATGGAAGAACCATGCATATAGGCTACGGCAAGCGACATATACAAACGTAAGATGTTTCGGGTCGGTAAAAGGTCCTGAACCCCATTGCATAGCATGCACGTTCCGTAATCCGCTTGCTATAGCACGTGAAGCACCGCGCAATGAAGACAGGATAATTTTTCAGGGCCGTACATCTGCTCGGCTCCCACCAGTTATAGCCAGCTGATACAATACGGAACAACGTGGAAGGACCTGATATGGCGGCTGCTCTCTCCTTTTGAATAACGGAAATTCTCAACCAGCTTGCGGGCACCGTCGGCCATATCCTTGACACCATACGGGTCATAATGGATAAAGGTTCCGTGGTCAGTATAAATCGGGCGATGTTTAGCAAAAATACCGCCGTAAGGACGGTTGCGGGCAGCCATATCCGAGAAGACTCCTTGATACAGAAATGTTTGCCAGTAATAATAACCGCCGTCATTTTCGTGCGCCTGCTTTCCGCGGAACATCGGGGAAGCCAATGTTTCAAATCCGGATTTGATACGTTTACCGGCCAATGTACGGCCTTCTACCTGCCAGGCATAAGGAACCCGGGCTTATTCAGCAAACCGGTATAATGACGGATAACTTCGGGACGGGCACGCGGAACCGCTCCACTGATAGGAAGGACGGAACTGATACCAGTTTCCGACCGCTGGGAGATATACCATTTAAAGAAATAATCATAAGGCGCATATTCCTTATCTATATAAATCTCATCCCCGGAAGAAATGTAAACCTCATCCGGTTCCTTTTCTATTATCTGACGAATTGTTACTTCCGCTTTACGGCTTCCGTCATCAAAAATCATCGGAACGGCGGAAGCATAATTGCCGGCACGAAACTCAATCACGTGCAAACCTGTTTCTTTTAATACCACTTCCTGAGACGCCGGGATAACAGAAGACGGAGCCTGTACCTTCAAACGGACATCCGGCTTATTCGTTTCTACCAGTACACCGAAAGCCGCTCCGGCAGAAACATATTCAGGCACGGAAACAATTTCAAAATCACGGGCACTCTCTTCGATAATCTCCAGCGAACGGAGTTCATAAGAATACGCTGCACGGTTATCCTCTTTGAGCAAAGTCAGTTTCAAATCGCCGTTACCCTGCACGGATGCAGGCAGAAGGATATAAAAGTCCGCTATATCAGAAGCTCTGTCGAAAATATTTCCTTCGTAAACAGTCGTACCGTTGAAATCCAGTTTCCAACGCGGCCAGCTGCGGGTAGAAAGGTTACAACCGGTCCAGTAGTTATAATCGTCTGTCTTATCGGCAAACTTAGCAAAAGGTATGGAGCAGACCTGTTTCTTGTTCTGCACCAATCTGGGTGCCTCCACCCAGCACTCGCCACTGAAATGAGTTCCCCCGATACGTAAAAAGGCACATGCGACGTTATCAGGAAGCACGAATGTTTGCGTTACTTGTTGATATTTGCCGGAGCCTGCGGGTACCGGGAAATAAAGCAACGAATCCGGGCAGTCGTAAATATCGTCTTTATAGCGTCCGGGCTTTTTATAAAACAATTCTATCTGTACGCCAAAGTCACCACCCGCAGAAACGGACATGTCCTGACGTTTCACAACCGGCAAGGTCACCGTCAGTTCACCGGGTTTCAGCAAGTCACCCGAAATACGGTAATAGGCATGCCGCTCGAAGTTATTATCTTCTCCTTTAAAATACAAGGAATACTTATCTTTCTTCACATGGACGGAATCCAGATTGTCGTCGATATAAAATTCCGACCGCCTGAACATTTCCTCTCCCCTTTTTCAAAAGGAGCCGGCATTTTTACTCCGCCGACAAACACGAAGGAGTCTACGTACAGGATAGGCTTCCTGTTTAAACGAAACTGTTTCGGAAACACTGCTTCCGGGAGTTAACAAATGAACCTTTTCACCACCGGAAGGTGTGAAAATCACCGTTCTGTTCTCAGTCTGCACACCATCGGCAAAGAGATAGGAGACGGATAAAAGCTGGCAAATCAGAAGATAAAAGACTTTTTTCATAACTAATACTCAGAGATGTCTGTTAATAAATCAGGTCAAATGTACGACTAATTTCCATTGGTTTTATGTACTTTTGCCTTTTCATTGAATGAATAGAAAGAAAATGATCATTATCAGAGATACGGATTTATTAAAAGGGAAAAGACTGGTTGCTACCATCGGTTTCTTCGACGGAGTTCATCTGGGACATCGGTTCCTGATCAATGAACTGAAGGAAGTCGCGAAGACGAAAGGCCTGCCTTCGGCCGTTATTACCTTTCCGGAGCATCCGCGTGCCGTATTGCATTCGGATTATCAGCCCAAATTACTTAATTCATTTGAGGAAAAACTGGAACAACTGGCTACTACCGGCATAGATTACTGCATCGTTCTCGACTTCACGGTGGAGCTATCCCGCCTGACAGCACAGGAATTTATCAGTTCCATACTGGCGGAAAAATTACATGTAGCCGCTTTACTGATCGGTTACGACCATCGTTTCGGCCATGACCGGAAAGACGGTTTTGAGCAATATGTTGTTTATGCGGAGCCTGCGGGATGGAAGTTATCAAAGCATCGCCTTACGACGAAGGACGTACGGCAGTAAGTTCTTCCGAGATCAGGAAATTATTGACAGACGGTGATGTGGAAGATGCCGCCCGGTTACTCACCTACCCTTATCAGCTACGGGAACGATTGTAAACGGTTATAAAGTCGGCCGCAAACTGGGATTTCCAACAGCCAATATACAGGTGGACGAACCTTTTAAAATTGTACCGGGGATCGGGGTTTATGCAGTCTGGGTCTATCTGAAAGAAGAGAAATATAAAGGAATGCTCTACATCGGCGACCGTCCTACACTTCAGAATGGCGACAATATTACACTGGAAGTGAATATACTGGACTTCTCCGGAGATATATAATAATGAAATAACTGTTGCGTTTATATATTATGTAGGGGGATGTCAAATTTAATTCCCTGGAAGAACTGATAGAACAACTCGGACATGACAGGGAGACGGTGGACAGGCTATTGACGGAATGTAACACACCCCCTGCCCCCTCTCAAGAGGGGAATTGAGATACAACCGGTAACAAAATTCAATAATCTGAATAGATGGAACTTTACTACGAAGCAATAGATACTTTGAAAGGGATGATCAGCCGTCCCTCTTTCAGCCGGGATGAAGCGGCTGTAGCCGACTTTTTACAACAGACATGGCAAGCTGCAGGACATACGGTACACCGTAAAGGGAATAATCTATGGATCGTTTCTCCCGGTTTCGACCTGAATAAACCAACACTGTTGCTGAACTCACATATCGACACCGTAAAACCGGCCTCCGGCTGGACGAAAGACCCTTTCAATCCCGAGAGAGCGAAGATGAAAAGTTATACGCCTGGGCAGCAATGACGCCGGAGCAAGCGTTGTTTCCCTGTATTCGGCTTTCACACTACTGACCGGTAAAGAACAGGCTTATAATCTGATTTTCCTGGCATCCTGCGAGGAAGAAGTATCAGGAAAGAACGGATTGGAAAGTACACTGGCAGACCTCCCGCCCATCGCT
>NZ_AQFV02000004.1:0-35351 GCF_000364265.2 Parabacteroides sp. ASF519
TCCGGCTTCAGTGCCTTCCACCAAGTCGTCATTAGAAGGAAGACCTGCAGCCGCTTCATCCAGCAGATTTACTATATAATCAACAACATTATCTACCGGTTCACGATATACTTTTACCTCTTCCGGAGTAGCCGATACCGGCAGATTGACATCCATAATAGGTATAGGACCATACATTCGGAACAAATAAAAATGATAATAGGCTTTCAGGAATTTTACTTCTGCTATCCAACGGTCACGTTCATACGAAGGTAAATCTGTTACTTTATCCACATTCTCAAGAAATATATTACAGTCACGAATACCATCCCACAAAGCCGGAATGACAAAGGAATCCCCTGATTTAGCTCCGCTCCAGAAGTTCATATAAGGATCATTCACTTTCTGCATGCCACGAGCTATATAACCCGGCAGAATTAATATAAGAATGGCACCAAACTTCATCTGTAGCAGCAATCGCCGGTCCACGAGAAATCGCCATGCCTCGGGCGATAGCTATAACAAGTATATAAAATACTTTTCACATGCTGTACGATTACGGAATGCATAATCAATTGTCGCCATATTATCCGGAACAATATCCAAATAATTACAAGAGATACATTCCAGTAATACGATACAGAACAGTAAGCTTTTTAATAATATATTTTTCATCATCTTATTTACATTTTAAGAATGACAACTGAACTCCGGCATTAAATACTCTCTGGATAGGATATCCCAAACCATTTCCACCCATTTTCCGGATCCCACAATTTAAATTTAGAGAAAGTCAGCAAGTTGGTTCCGCTTAAATAGAAACGTAAATCACTTATATGGCTTTATCAATAATATGCTTCGGAATACGATAACCGAATTCCAATGATTTCAATCGCAAAAATCCGCCATTCTGCATAAACCATGTTAGATTTCTTATTGTTATTTTCAACTACGGATGTAGACAGACGCGGCCACAATGCTTGTGTATTACGATCAGCTTCCGACCAATGGCTATCGGCATACGCTTGCAACAATGCACTTTGGTTTCCAATAAATGGGAAGTTTTTTCTACATCAATCCAAAACGATTCCCTTGCCAATCCTTGGAAGAAACAAGAAAGGTCAAAATCTTTATATCCCATAGAAAAACCAAAACCGTACACAATTTCAGGACTGGTAGGATAACCGATAGCTGCCTGATCTAATTCCGTTATTTTCCCGTCACCGTTTCAAATCCTTATATTTAATATCTCCAGCCATATAATTACCAAACTGAACCGGAGAGTTGCGGATATCTTCTTCATCAATGAATAAGCGTTCAGCAACATAGCCATATTCTTGAGCCAACGAATGACCGATACGTGATTTCCAAGGCGTACTACTATAATCTGGTTCTTCATATACTAAAAACTCACTAGTTGCATACGTGAAATTAGCACGCCCCGTAATCCATAAATCTTTATTGATCGAGTGATTATAATCAAGCGACATATCAATACCATGGCTCTTTGCTTCTCCAACATTTGCTCTCAAACTACTTTGAAGCCCCATCGTCTCCGGTATGGCAGCACGATCCATCAAAATATTCCAACGCTTTTCCGTGAAATAATCTGCCTGGATTTCAATTTTGTCAAATAAGCCTAATTCAATACCATAATTGGCCTTACGTGCAATTTCCCAAGTGATGTCTTCATTCGGATAACGACTAATGGAAATTCCGCTCAACCCACGCCCCCTCTATTACCTAACGTACCGAAAGATGAGCCCAGATATGAGTTATTCATATTCACATTAGATAAATAGAAGAAGCGGTCGTCTTCACTACCGATTGCATCATTACCAACTAAACCATAAGTTGCTTTCAATTTTAACTTGGTCACTGTCTTTTTCAAAGCCTCAGGGAAAAAATTTTCATTGGAAATGAACCAACCTAAACCTCCGGAAGGAAAGAAACCAAAACGTTCTTTTTTTGCAAAACGTTCAGAACCGTTATACCCAAAGTTAAATTCAGCGAAATAACGTCCGTCGTAAGCATAAGTATAACGTCCTGCCAAACTGATATTTCGTGAAGGTAATGACTTTTGTAGGTCACTTTCATTTCCATTCTTCGATTCCCTCATCGTGAAAACCAACAAGCCGCCAACATTATGTTTTTCATGGAAAATACGATTCCAGTTCAATGCACTTTCAAAATAAAGAGCAGAATTAACCTTTTTTTCTCCCGGCACATAATTCAAATATTCCGTGCCGCTCTGTTCATTCAATATATTCAGTTTGTAAGTATCTGAGGCCTTGTCGTACATACCTGCTGAATAATAAAAAGGATTATAAGCACGTTTTACTTCAAAGTATGAATAACGACTCGTATTAAACAATCCCCTCAAAGAAAGACCTTCGGTTATGAAATCCAATTTTTGCTCCAATTCAAACTGGGCAAACATATTGGAAGTCGAATATTCTTTATACCCTTTTACCATCTCTGCATACGGATTCATATATTGTGCCTTATCTGCATTACCAAATAAAACATGTTGAGTATATTTATTCGCTTCATCAGGCAAATAATAGGGCGGAAACAACGCCGGATTGGCATTCATCACTTTCTTATACAAATTATCTCCGCCATCCAACGGACCACTATAATCGTCAAAAGTACCCTGCAAACGAACCTTTGCTGTTGTTGTAGGTGTTACTTTAATATTTACGTTGGAACGTAAAATATAACGATTCAAATTGACATTATTATTAAAGTTACTTACACCGTCTACTTTCTGATTTCCTTTATCTGAGTTATAAGTTCCTGTGATATAATAACTGGCAACTTTACCACCACCACTTAAGTTGAAATTCAAGCGACGACTATGAGCCTGTTTTTTAAACATAATATCATACCAATCATTAGCAGGGTAAAACATACGGATTTCCTCCGGCAATCGTATTATCGATTTTCTGTTGTGAATACATAGTTGCTCCCAGTGGGTCACGTGTTTTAATGGCCTCATTGTGCAGCTTCATATATGTTACCGCATCTGCCAAATCAACCATACTTGTAGGGGTTGTGATAGACTCTTCATAACGGACATTCAGTCTGGCTTTCCTTCAACACCTTCTTTCGTTGTAACCAAAATAACGCCATTTGCTCCACGCGAACCATACAGGGCTGTTGCTGCAGCATCTTTCATAATATTAAAACTGGCAATGTCATCTGGCTGGATTTTTGACAAATCTGAAGAAGATATTTCATTATTATCCAACAATACCAATGGATCTTTTTTATAACCGAATGTTGTTACACCGCGAACGAAGAATTCTGCATTGTCTTGTCCAGGTTCTCCACTTCTCTGATAAGCAATCAAGCCGGAAATACGACCAGCCAAAGATGTTGTCAAGTTACTACTGGAACTTTTAAATCAGTAGGTTTAACGGAAGTAATAGAAGAAATAACCGATTCTTTTTTCTGCTTGGCAAAAGCAACAACAGTAACCTCTTCCAATTCGTCAACTTTAGGTTTCAATGTAACATTCAGTTCTTTTTTACCTATAACAGGAATTGTTTGCGTTTCCATTCCTAAATAAGTAAAGACCAATTTGTCTGATTCTTTTACTTCTATAGAATATGTCCCATCAACATCGGTAGTTACCCCCCTCGGCGTTCCTACAACCTGAATAGCAACTCCAGGCAAAGGTTCACCTAAATCATCTGTCACTACTCCACTGATTTTTTTCTGTTGTTGCATTGGAGCAGGAATAAGAGCCATTCCTGCTTTTTTGACTTTATTATCTGTAATAGTAGATTTTTCATCAGCTCCAGTGGCAAAAGCCGAATCTGCCAAAACAAATAAAAATGTCGTAAAAACGAATATAGGAAGGGATCTTTTAGCTACCATCCCTATTTCAATTCTTTTTTTATTCATAATAATTACTTAGTTTAAGAGTTTTAACCAGTTTTACATTTGGTTTAATCTTACGTGAACCGAATAATTGTGTAAACATTATCCGTTTTTAGCATACTGTCCTTTTCTTTATATCATAGGCATTAAATTTAGGTTTACAAATTCTTTTATATTCATTAATACTATAGCTATATCTCATCCACCTTCAATTCGTATTGAGATTAGAGATAAGGTCAAACAAAAGTTAATACAAATATCAAACGACTATTCATAAGTCTAAACCATAAAAATCATCACCTTTGCAATCTATTATTGCATACTTATAAAAAAAGTCTCTGAACCATAGTCTTTGTAGAACTATGGTTCAGAGACAATAATTATTCCGAGATAATCAGTAAATTGCGTCAAAAATATGCAGACAAAACTCAACAAACGTTTTGTTAAAGGTTAAAACTTCACCTTTTACCCCTCTATTATTAGTTTAATATCGGATTTTGCAAAAAAAAGAACGGATTTTTAAACGATTTTATCGGATGTTTTTCTATTTTTGCAAAAAGATACGTAGTTCTACAAAAACTATGATCATTATTTAACTAATCATCAATCCCTGCCTATATATATTGAATCACATTTTATTCTTTAACAGACGGAGGAAACAGTGCTTTCGTTATTTTCCAACGTACAAGTCAAACAGAAAGTACACCCCCAAAAAGCATTGTTTTTTTTATATTTTCACATCATCAACTTCATTTATTATTAAACTCTTTCACCGCATCAAACATCGCGATAATATTCTCCGGCGGAACATCCGGAAGTATATTGTGCACGGTATTAAAGACAAAACCACCTCCGGACGACATGATCTCCAGACGCTCCAGGACTTGTTCACGAACTTGAGCCGGTGTACCGTTGTTCAGTGTACCGACGGTTTCTACACCACCGCCCCAGAAAGTACAATCCTGTCCGAACTCTTTTTTCAGAAATTCGGGAGACATATCTACGGCATTGGTTTGTACCGGGTTGAAAACTTCAATTCCTGCCTCGATCATATGCGGCATTAATGAAGAGATGGAACCGCAGGAATGGATAAAGGTATGCATCTGACTATGCGATTTTACATAGTCACATAACTGTTTATGACGGGGTTTGAAAAGGGTTTTATAAGTATCCGGATCCATAAACGGACCGGTTGTCATCCCGAGGTCATCCCCGAAGCGGATAATGTCAACTATATCGCCGACCGAAGCACAAACCTTTTCAAGTGTTGCCAGGTGACGTTCCAGTAACTCATCCAATACACGTTCCACCTGGTCCGGATCACAAAGCAGGTCCATCAGGAAATTATCCATCCGCCACAGGAAAGTTCCCCATTCAAAAAGATTGCAACCGCAAACGATCATCAATGCCTTATCCGTTGTCTCCCGCAAATGCAAGGCATTTGTTCTCAACTGTTCCCAAAAACCGTCATCGGCAGCATGATCCCAGGGACTGTGCACATAACGCGACCACAGGACACGTCCCATCTCTTCATCCAGACCGTCGTAACTATCAGGATAGCCATCCACGTAAGGGAAATAGGACTGGTCGAAGAATGTGGCACCTTTCGGCATCATTGCTAACAGGCGTTTACCATCGGTATCATAACAATGCCAGGAACCGTCGGGTTGTTCTACAGGACTGAACCAGGCGGGATACAGGGCTTTATCGCCATTAGCCAGTATTGTCTCCTGCCAGTCGGACGGACTCACATTAAACGTACGGCCGATATCGAGGACATCGATACCGAACTGATCGATAATCGACAGATCCGGCTGTGCCAGTTGCTGCACCACATCGTAAATCTGAACCGGGAGGTCGGTACGCCCCAGGTGTTTTAATAAATTGGAATAGGCAATTGCCGAAATACCCGAACTGGGAGTTGCTCCCATATCGACCGGAACACGGTCAGGCTCTTTATGAGCTATAGCTGATAAAACACGCTCTCTTGAAGTCATAATTTTCAATTCTCAATTTTCAATTTTTAATTATCCTCACTCTCCGCCACTCATTCCTATAATGAAAGAGGCAGCAACCAATACGACCAGTCCGGCATACATCCATGCTTTTGTCTTTGTATCCGTAGCCTTCCATTCACCCCGGTACAATCCCCAAAGGGTAGCAAAAACAATGGTCAGCGACATCAATATTCCCCAGGCCGTAAACGAGAACTCTCCCATCCGGCTTTTCCCCATGCCGTAAAAGATAAAGTTGACAAACCAAAGAAAACCCGCCAATCCGCAATACAGGTAGTTGCTTGAAACAGCGATATCCTTTGTCTTTACAAAGACTTTCAGGTTATTATTCTTTTTCGACAGGAACAAGCACCAAATCGCAGTCGCCAGAAAAGAACCGCCGAACAATACGAAAAAGACAGGTAACGTCTGGAATAGCGGATCGATACCCGAAGCGACCAAAGCAGATGAAATCCCCGTGCCCTGTTCTATACCCAGGGCTTGCGAAGCACCGGTTATTCCGACAAAGAAAACCAGCACCAGTCCTTTTCCGAAATTAAGTTCCGGGTTCGCTTCCGGTCCGGCACCTTTATCTTTCCGGTAACCGGCATATCCACTCAAAGCAATACCGACTGCGGCAATCAGCAAACCGGCTATCAACATAGTCCCCCCGGATTGTTGCAAGAGAATATTCAAACGCCCGTCGATAGCCGGAGGAATGATTGTTCCCAGTATCATCATCAATCCCAAAGAAAGCGAGAAGCCTAACGAAAGCCCCAGATAACGCAGGGAAAGTCCGAAGGTAAGATTACAAATACCGTAGATGATCCCCAGTAAAAAGATCCATCCCAACGTCTGTGCCGGGACACCGGACAGCACATTCATAAAGCCCGGACAAAAAACATAGCATGCCACCAACGGCACGATCACATAAGCAAACAAACTATATATCAGCCAATAGTTTTCCCACGCCCAGTTACGGGTCTTTCCAAAAGGGATCGAGAAACTTCCCGACGAAAACGCCCCGATAGCTATCAGCCCGATTCCGAATAATAATTCAAATGTCATAACTCTTAATGTTTTTTTCTTCTAATATTCCGATACGCACAAGAGGCGCTGTTACAGATATCACAGCCATAAGGCCGCTTTCTGACCTCATCCCCTATTCCTATAATTCCGCTAACCGATTTGATCGGCTGCATCAGACAAGATTCATTGATAGTGATCCCGGTCGGGTGGTCGCCGATATAGGCAAACAGATCGCGCTGCCCTGACAATGCCCATTCGCAATAGCCCGGACTGTAACGGTTCGTGATCTTCTTTCCCTGTTCTGTCATATCTTCTTCCAAATACTGCTGCACTTTATCCATTGCATTTTCAACGGTCGCCGAGCCGATCGACTCGACAACGAATGCCTCCAGAAAATCACCGTTCTGCTGATAAGCTTGTGACAACCCGGTAAAAATTTTCCCTGCCGTACAAAGAAATAAAGCTATCCGGCCGGATCCTTTCATATAACCGCTAATCTTACGCCCTGTATGCAAATACCCTGCAGAACAAGCGACTATTCCTTCTCTCATATTTACTTCCGGACAATCCAGTACGCGGTATCCACCGATAATCTCTTTCGAATCTTTCAATTCGTCAAAGGTTTTCTCCACAATCTCCGAGACGAGTGCATAACTCTCTGAATCCGGGATTTGGAGATACTCCATCAATACCGGTATTTCCGGACGAACCTCTTCAAACGAAAATGTGTATGACCGGAACATCATTTCCCTGTATTAAAATCGGCTATTGCCTGATAAAAGGCTTTGATATTTGCATCCGGGACCAAAGGCGGCATATCACAACCGGAAGAGATAACAAAGTTTTTATACTGCGATGTCTTTGACAACAAATCAGCAGTAATCCGGTACACCTCTTCCGATGTGGCCTGTTTCAGAATGCCGACAGGGTCGATGTTTCCCATCACGATGAGGTCTGACGGGCATTGTTCCAACGTCTCGACCATATTTACGGCATTTCCGAAATGTAAAGCTGCAGCGCCGGAATCGATCATTGCCTGGGTACATTGTCCTTTATTTCCGCAATTATGTAAGATCACGGCAAAGTTCTCATCCTGTACCGCCTCCACTATCTGCCGGACATAAACGGTCGAATATTCCTGACAGTCTTCATTGGAAAGTAATCCGGCAGCCGGTTCGGCCATGATCACACCTGTTGCGCCGATCGCTTTCAGCTCCCGGCAATAAGCTGTAATATAAGCTGTACATTTATCCAACAGCGTTTTTACCACATCCGGTTCGATATAAATACCGACCATAATCTCAGACATATCATAGAGTCTTCCCGCTAATGAGAAAGGGCCGATACAACCGGACAGAACAGGTTTGTCTTTTATGTTTTCCACTGCCAGGCGGTTCGCTTTCAGATATTCCGGCATCCGGCCTGCAGACAAAGAAGGGACCTGCAGGTTATTCACGGTTTCTTCGTCATACACCAGACGCCCGGTAACACTGGGTACCTCGTGTTCCGGCATACTGATCGCACAACCAAAAGCCTCCGCCTCGACAGTCAAATCCATAATGACGGTACAAGCCGTTGTATGATAGGTTTCCGTCACCTGTTTGATTGCCTGATAATGAACCTCGCCGTCCGTAACGGCATCGATCACTTTTTTCCCGATCGCTTCAATGCCGGGATGGGTCATGATAGGGATAGCGATCCGCTTGTCGCTATCCTGTAATTGTTTGATAAACTTATTCATACGCCATCAGGCTACGATTGAATCCAACCAGTTGATATTATCCTGCGGATCACGGGCATAAGCATCCGCCCCGATCTTTTGAGCAAATTCCGCATTCAACGGTGCTCCACCGACAACCACTTTAGTTTCGGGATATTTTGCACGTATAGTGGCGATCATCGGTTGCATATTACTCATGGTAGTAGTCAGCAAGGCAGACATACCGCAGACAGCTCCGGGATGTTCGTCCAATGCCTGAATATATTTCTCGGCCGGCACATCCGTCCCCAAGTCGATCACTTCCCAACCGGAGCCTTCCACCATCATGCCTGTCAGGTTCTTGCCGATATCGTGCAAATCACCCATAACGGTACCGATAACAAATACACCTTTTCGTTTGATCTCGCCATTCTGAAAAAAAGGTTTCAGGTGCTTCATGGCACTATTCATCGCTTTAGCCGATAACAGCATTTGAGGTACGAATATCTTCCCTTCCGTAAACTTATTGCCGACCCGGTTCATTGCCGGTATCAGGGCGTCATTCAGTACGGATTGAGGAGATAAGCCGTTCTCCAATGCTTCCCGGGTCAATTCGTCAGCACCCGGTTGTCCTTTCATTGCCGGTGGATAGGGCGATGCAAGACTGATCTTGCCGAATTCCACGCATTCGCCAAGTTTAATAATAATGTCGTTCATGTTCAATAATATTTAAAGTCTATTCTATTTATATGCTATTCAGTCTGTATGGAAAACTTCTTCCATAGCAGCCCACCATTCGCCGGGAGCACGGTTCTCTACCGGTTGCTGGCAGGGGTCGGTGAGCTTCCACCATTCCTGTGTGGTCGGATCGGCAGCCATTCGCTGCATATCCTTTTCATAATCATTTCCGATATATTCATAATAGCTATACAGCATTCCGTCTTTGTAATAAATGGAGTAATTGCGGATATTACATTCACTGATCATAGCCAGCACCGCCGGCCATACGGCTGCATGCAATTTCTTATATTCCTCCAATTTTTCAGGCTTTACGCCGATAACACTTCCATAACGTTTCATATTTTTCTGTTTATTAGATTAAGTATGAGCAAAAATAGCAGAAGTAAAAGAGTTGAAGTTTTCATTTTGCGTGGTTCTTTTGACTGTTTCCGAGATTTGAAGAATTACTTAGTTCATAAAGGACTAAGTCACTAAAGACGACGAATTACAGGGGAATAGTATGGAACATGATTATACAGAGTTAGTTATAGGTTACTTGCAAGGTAATCTTTCCAAAGAAGAAACAGACCTTTTTTACGATTGGGTGAATGAGAGTGCCTCCAACAAAGAGACATTCTTTGAAATCAAAGCAATGTATGATGCCGGTCTGTTTTTAGGAAAACCGCTGGATACGGCTTCCAGCTGGCAGCGTTTGCTTAATAAAAAGAAAAATTCACAAACTCGCCGGTTCAATCTTTGGTACCAAATAAGTAGCTATGCAGCGGTGGCCCTGATAGCTGTGGCGATTAGTTCTGTTTTCTTTTTATTTATCCGTGATGACGACAAGACTTTATATTCTAAGTATATAGGAGGTGACGGCCTGGAGGCAGATGTAATAGAGTTACCAGATGGTACACATGTTAGTCTTGGCTCAAAAACGACTTTCCATTATGATAAGAATTTTGGAAAAGATAAACGTATTGTATATCTGGAAGGTGAGGCATATTTTGAAGTCGCCAAACAAAAGAATAAACCTTTTATTGTAAAGACAAAAGAACAGGATATCGAAGCCCTTGGAACCAAGTTCAATGTAATGGCTTATCCAATGGATTCTATGACAATCACTACGTTGCTGGAAGGATCAGTTCGTCTGACAACAATGCATATTGCTAAACAAACGATATTGGAATCCAACCAGCAGTTTGTATATAACCGGAATACAGAATCTGCTATCCTTCGAAAAGTGGATGCCCGGCAATTTGTATCGTGGACTTCCGGTTATTATTATTTTCATGAACAAAGTCTAAAAGCAATTTTAGATCGTCTTAGTCACGTTTATGGTGTAGAGTTTGCTGTAAGTTCTAAGACATTGAATAAGCGTACTTTCACCGGAACTTTCTATCGGGGACAGAGTATTAAAGATATTATGGAAATAATAAATTTATCTATTCCGGTCAAATATAAGATTGACGACCATCATGTGACGATTTCGGAAAGATAAGTTATAAGAGTAGTTAACTTTTAAATTCAATAGTATGAGTGGATAACGTAAGTAATTAAAAAAGAAGGGAAAAAATATCTTGCCGGATATTCTTTTCTAAAGTATGTGATTCAATTAAACTTCCATTGCCGTGGAAAATGTGTTTAATCTTAAAACAATCAAAAGTATGAATTATCAACGTATAGTTGTTTCTGTAAACCTGAAAAGAACTATTAAAATTATGAAGCTAACCGTGTTAATGCTTATTGTTTGTCTATCACAAATGGTAGCAGCAACTTATGCACAAACCACCAAATTGAGTCTTTCTATTAAAAATGAGACACTGGAATATGTACTGAAACAAATAGAAAAACAGTCTGAATTCCTGTTTTTCTATAATCTGGAAGAGATAAACAAAAATGAGAAAATCTCTATTACAAAGAAAAATGCAAATATCCAGGATGTTCTGGATGCTATCGCCACTAAAACAGGTTTGAAATATACCATTAAAGATCGCCATATAGTATTAACGACAGAAATATCATCACCTGTAACAGGCATAATACAACAAAACCGCAAAATAACCGGTACAGTGAATGATACTTTTGGACCGATTGCAGGAGCAAACATTATCCAAAAAGGGACAACCAACGGAACAACTACCGATGTAAACGGTAATTATTCGATCGAGGTTCCGGAAAATGCCGTATTGCAAATATCTTTTATAGGATATATCCAACAAGATATAGCAGTAAAGGGTAAAAGTATAATTGATGTATTATTGAAAGAAGATACACAAGCACTGGAGGAGGTTGTTGTCGTCGGTTATGGCACGATGAAGAAAAAAGACCTGACAGGTGCTGTTGCTTCTGTCAAAATGGATGACGCACCGGTGGGAACTGTTTCGACTATCAGCCATGCCCTGGCCGGAAAAGCTGCCGGTTTGCAGGTGAGCGCTGTAAGTGCACAACCTGGTGGAGGTACAAATTTCCGTATTCGCGGTGCTGCCTCTGTTAATGCAAGTAATGATCCGTTGATTATTATCGATGGTTTTCCCATAAGTACTCCTAATGAGGATAAAATCAAAACAGGAAAATATTCAAGCGGAACAACCGATAATATCCTGGCTTCTATAAATCCGAATGATATCGAGTCTATCGAAGTATTGAAGGATGCAAGCTCTACCGCTATTTATGGTGCACGTGCAGGTAACGGTGTAATCATTATAACTACTAAAAAAGGTAAGACCGGTGCTCCCACTGTTACATATTCAGGAACAGCCAGTGTTCAAACCCTCGCTAATTCTTACGATATGCTGGATGCAAAAGATTTTATGATCCAGTCTAATCGCTATCAATACGAACAATGGATGAAGGATAATAAAATAGGTATTTATGGAGGAAAAAATGAATCGGAAGCCTCTTCTACTTATACCCCACGTTATACAGATGCTCAGATTAGTAATCCAACAAATGATACAAATTGGTTTGATGAAATTACCCGTACAGGTTTTCAGACCCAACATAATATTTCAATTAATGGTGGAACTGATATGACAAAGTATTTAATATCCGGTAACTTCTTCAAGCAAAACGGAGTAGTGAAGAATAATGATATGGAACGTTATACAGGTCGCATGAATCTGGAACAGGTAATCAGCAAATATGTAAAAGTCGGTGTAAATCTGACATTGTCAAGAAATCAGATGAACAATGTCCCATTAGGTTCCGGACAAAATGAAAATGCCAGTATCATGGTGGCTGCAGCTCAGTTTAATCCAATTCTAGGCATTAGAGATGAAAACGGCGAATATATTTTAAATGACGAAGCTGCATTTTTACCGAATCCGGTTTCATTACTTGACATAACAGACAAAACGACCAAGGAAAGATTACTGGCTACTTCTTTTATAGAAGTAAAGCCTATCAAAGATTTGACTTTAAAAGCGAATCTTGGCATTGATCGTAATTATCAGAAACACAAGGTGTATTTGCCTAAAACAACTCTTTATGGAGCTAAAAAAGACGGGCAAGCAGATATTGCCCAGTATGATAAATCAGATTATCTGTTAGAATTAACTGCCAACTATGCAAAACAATTTGGTAATCACAATTTGAATGCACTAGTCGGTTATTCTTTTCAGCGTTTCACTGATGAATCTTTATCAGCAGGAAACAGTCAGTTTCTTATTGACGGTTTCTTATACAATAATCTGGGAGCAGGAGCTTATCCGAAGCCTAGTGTTGGTTCTTCTGCATCCAAAGATGAAATGGCGTCTTTCTTCGGTCGCGTAAATTATTCTTTCAAAGATCGTTACTTACTGACAGCCACATTACGTGCCGATGGGGCTTCCAACTTTGCCCAAAATAACCGTTGGGGTTATTTCCCATCTGTTGCTTTAGGTTGGAGATTTACTGAAGAAGAATTTATGCGTCCGTTAACAAACGTACTATCGAATGGTAAATTACGTCTGAGCTATGGTCAGACCGGTAATTCCAATATTGGTAATAAGGCGATTTCCTATTACAAAACCGGCAATAATAATGAATTTGGAGGAACTGAGTCAGTCGGTGTTTATCTGGACCAAATGGGTAATCCTGACCTGAAATGGGAAACTACTACTGAATGGAATGTCGGTTTGGATTTAGGTTTCTTCAATAACCGTTTGAATGTAACGGCTGAATACTATCATAAAGTCGTATCAGATCTGCTGAGCGAACGCACATTATTATCTTATAATGAAGTAAGCAAAATTGCCGCTAATATAGGTGAAACGCAAAGTCAAGGATTTGAATTGACAATTAATACCAAGAATATTGATACAAAAGATTTTAGTTGGAATTCGGATTTTACATTCTCTTTTTATCGTGATAAATGGAAAACTCGTGATGCGTCATGGAAACCGGCAGCTTATTCACTGTACGATGCACCGATCCGTTACTATTTCGGATACATGTCCGATGGCTTAATCCAGGAAGGAGAAACTGTAGACTGGATGGCAGGCTCAGTACCTGGTCAGGTAAAGATCAAGGATTTGGATGGTTATGTATATAATGAAGACGGTACACTAAAAGTTGATAAATACGGTATTCCGGTAAAAAGTGGTAAACCTGATGGGAAGATTGATGAAGCAGATATGGTTATTTATGGTAGTAAAGATCCTGGATATATGATAGGATTCAACAATACGTTACGTTATAAGAATTTTGATTTCAATATCTATTTCTACGGACAGTTTGCCCTATGGAATATAGGTTCTTATAAAGACTTGTGGTTAACCGGAGCTGATGGTATGACAGGTATTGTAAATATGTACCGGGGGTACAATATGCCTGTTTCATCTAAAGATGTATGGTCTCACGATAATACTTCGGCAACTCGTCCGGGATACTTTCAGGATAAGAGTCCGGTTTCTGCAGGAAGCACAAGTACGGGTAAGATTGGTGACTACTATCTTGAAAAAAGTTGGTTCATCCGTTGCCGTAACATTACTTTAGGATATACGATACCGATGAAACAGTCAAAGAAAGTTTTATCTAATATCCGTGTGTATGCAGATATCAATAATCCGTTCACAATTACTCCCTACAAAGGGCTTGACCTGGAAACAGACAATTCCGTATGGGCTTATCCGAACGTTAGGAGTTTCAGCCTTGGATTAGATATAACATTTTAATTAAAATCTAAATTGAGTATAATATGAACAAGTTACTATATATATTATCCTTGTCGTTGACAACAACCGCATTTTTACCCTCTTGTACAAATCTGGAATCAGAAATGTATGATGTGATTAATCCGAATATCTTCCCCGTTAACGAAAATGATGCCAATGCATTAGTTACAGCTGCCGCTTACGCCCCCTTTCGTTCAAGTTGGTATAGCGGTCTTTTCACAGCAGCTAACGGTGGCATTCATGTTATTGGAGAAATGACGACTGATATAGGTTATTGTCAGTGGAATGATGTTTACTGGCCTGATTTATTGGAAGTAAATTTTACTCCATCATCCGACTGCCCAACAAAAATCTATAAAGATTATATCAACTATATTGGGAAAATGACATTAGCTCTAGATCGTATATCAAATATCGAAATGAAAGATGAAGCTAAAAAACGATTAGAGGCTGAAGTCCTCTGTGGTCGGGGATGGTTAGCTTATATATTATACGATTTTTATGGTCCCATTCAGATACCGACATTGGAACAGTTGAATAATCCGTTAGGGGAAATAATTATATCCCGCGTATCCAAAGAAGATATGGTCGCATTCATTGAGAATGATCTGAAAGCAGCGATAGAGGTGTTACCTGCAACTTACAAATCATCTGATAGCAACTACGGACGTTTTACCAGAGGTCTGGCTTGGGGGTGTGTCAAAACTAAGGCACATCTCCTTTTTTATCTTAAAAATAGTCGTTCCTCTTTTTTTGTCTATGCGACTATTTCTTCAGTAATTAGGTAAGGCTTAATATTCCTCGTATGTTGAGCCACACGTGGTCTGATAAAGATAAATATAATGTGTGTACTCCTTCTCTTTCCTGCTTTTAATAGTTTTGTACACATCTTTTTGATATTAAAAGCTATAGCAAAGAAGGCAAAGTCCATTGTAACCTTGTCTTCTCCCACATGCCGGAACCTTTTGTATGCCATGTTGTGTTTCATTTGTCCAAAAACTGCTTCCGGTTCTATACATCGCCTTCCCCTATGCCTGAAGCCTTCTTTCGAGAGTAACCTTTCCCGTGCCAGCCGTTTGTATTGGTTTAATCGGTGGTTGACTTCTATAATACGGTTCCCCCGGGCTTTAAAGCAACTACCACGTAAAGGACACCCTTCACATCTTTGTGCTTTATACCGGGCACTTTCGGTGATGTATCCGCTAGCTGTTTTGTCACTCCTGGTTCCTATACGGTTCATGTGCTGCCCCATAGGACAAACGTAATAATCCTCTTCCGCATTGTAATGGAGACTCTCCGCATGGAATGGATTGGGGGTATAACGGGGACGCTGTTCTTTATGGAAGTAGTTGTACTTGACAAAGGCTTCTATCCCATTATCTTGCATGAATCGGTAATTTTCTTCCGAGCCGTAACCGGAATCTGCCACACCGACAGTCGGTAAGCGGTTATAGCGTTGCTCAAAGGAGTGGAAGAAAGGTATGAGGGTCAGTGTATCGGTTGGATTGGGAAACAGTCGGAAGTCTATGAGGAATTGGTTCTGGGTACCTATTTGCAGATTATATCCGGGCTTGGTCTGCCCGTTTCTCATGGCGTCTTCTTTCATGCGCATGAAGGTGGCATCAGGATCGGTCTTGGAATAGGAGTTGCGTTCTCCAAGAGTGTCAAGATGGTTGTCGTATTCCATCAACTTGTCACGGTGTTCCTCAAGTTCCCGGACTTGTTTCTTCTTTTCCCGGATGACTTTCTTTTGTTCCTTGTCCTTTGTTACAGGCTGGTGTTCCAGCACCTCTTTAAGTTCATTCACTATATCTGAGAGCATGGCGGGAGTGAACTCTACGGGTGTGTCTTTGGTGGAGTTCTCTTGGGCTATGGCTTCATCCACCTGCTCCAGGAGAATGCGGATCTTATCCATCAGCTTTGTACGGTTCTTTTCGACTGTCTTGCGCCAGACAAAAGTATATTTGTTGGCTCTGGACTCAATCTTGGTACCGTCGATATACTCTACGTCAAGGCTGATGAAACCTTTGTCGACAAGGACAAGAACCAACTGCGTGAATACATTATTTATCTCTTCTTTTACACGATTACGGAAACGGTTGATGGTAATAAAATCCGGATGTTCATTACCGGAAAGCCAGATATAATGAATGTCACGTAGGAGAAGCTTCTCTATTTTGCGGCACGAATAGATATTGTTCATGTAGGCGTAGATAATCACCTTAAGCATCATTTTAGGATGATAAGGACAACGACCGGTTGCTTTATAAAGCTTCTTGAAATTGTCAAGATTGAGATTATCAACAACTGTATTAACTATGCGAACCGGATCATTCGCTGCTATGTTTTCATCAATTCTTCCGGGAAAAAGAACTGTTTGGTTGGGAATGTAAGGACGAAAATGTAACTTTGCCATAATGAAAAACTTTATGCCTAAAGATACAAAAACTTTGGGTAATAACAAAGCCTGGGCTTGTGAAAGTCTGGGCTTTGTGCATAAAAAAAGGTTGTGCCAGCGTTTTGACACAACCTCATGCATGAAAATAACTGGGCAAAAGCAGAAGAATGCGGACGGGAATTGATGAAACCGGAATATGGATATGGACTGATGAATAATTACAAGGATATTTTCACTTTGGAAAATGAAGGAAATATTGAAACGATCTGGGCTGCGATCTGTAGCAGCAGTGTAAATCAGCAACTTTGGCAGGCTCATGTTCTCTCCAGTCAGTATCCGACAAAGAATGAAAGCATCCAGAAATGGGGTGGTTATCGCGTTTTATGGGACTTTTATGAAACATTCGATAAAAACGATAAACGATTAGAAGTGTTGGTCGGTGAATTTGTTGGGACAGATGGTAAACTTTATAATAAAGAAAATCCGGGTACTGTATTACAAACAGGAGCGATGCCGGTTAAATACGGAGAAGACCCTGCAGCAACCGGTGAAGAAAGCCAGATAGACTGGATCGTATATCGTTATGCAGATGTAATTACTTTATTATCGGAGGCTATTGTCCGTAATAGTAATGCTGTGACGCAAGAAGCTGTCAGCTTATTAAATATGGTACGTTCGCGTGCTGGTATTTCTACCTATAATCTCTCCGATATCAAAGGTGTCGATGATTTTCTGGAAAAAGTACTGGAAGAACGTGGTCATGAACTATGGTTTGAAGGTGCTCGCCGTACAGACTTGATCCGTCATGGTAAATACATTGAATACGCCCGTAAATACAGAGGATCTGTAACCGCTCAGGATTACATGAACCTGATGCCGTTACCCCAGTCCATTATTAATGAAAGTAAGGGTACTGTTATCCAGAATCCGGGTTATTGATAGTACGCTTATCAGTAACTATTGATTCTATAAGATCTTTGTGCAGTATTGTTAGAAATCAATAATACTGCATAAAGATTTTTTTATTTTATCATAGTAAATATTGTTCACATACGCTGAATACCTCTCTTTTTCGTTATGATACACAAATATTCTTTCATAATAATTTTTATTCTGCAAAATCGGAAAAGGACTATATTCCAACCGTAAAATGTATCTTTGTAGAAGTATTCGAATAAAACTTTTAATAATAACGCTATGCATTCAAGGAAAACACTTCTTCTATTTTTTCTGGCAGCATTTTTTACATTATCATGCTGGGCAGAAAGTAAATACGAATCAAAAATCACATCCTTAAAAGGTGAAAAATGGTGGGGAGGCATAGTTGCCCTCGGGTCCCAGATGCCTTTTAAAGACGATATCCGCTTATTCGATCTTGCTTCTGAAAATCTGAATAATCAGAATGTTCCTCTTCTTTTATCTTCTGAAGGAAGATATATCTGGAGTAACAAGCCTTTCTCTTTCAAACTAGAGAATGGAAATCTGCAAATCTTTTCAGATTATGAAAGCCTGGAACCGATATTGGCTGGAAATACGTTGAAAGATGCTTATATGGCAGCCTCTACAAAACATTTTCCTCCTTCCGGACAGTTACCGGATTCATTATTTTTTTCCATGCCTCAATACAATACCTGGATTGAACTGATGTACAATCAGAATCAGGAAGATATATTGAAATATGCTGATAACATAATGAAGAATAATTTTCCGGTCGGTGTTTTCATGGTAGACGACAACTGGCAGAAATATTACGGTAATTTTGATTTCAAACCGGAGCGTTTCCCCGATCCGAAAGGAATGATCGATCGGTTACATAAAGACGGATTCCGCATCATGCTATGGATTTGTCCGTTTGTAAGCCCTGACAGTCCTGAGTTCAGGGAATTACAACAAAAAGGCTATTTGATCAAAAAGAAAGGGACTAAACAAGCTGCAATTATCCCCTGGTGGAACGGTTATAGTGCTTGTTATGATTTAAGTAATCCTGCTGCCGCGGAGCATTTGAAAAAACAATTGCGCAATATGCAGGAACAATATGGAGTAGACGGATTTAAGTTTGATGCCGGTGACATCGGTCATTATAATGATCCGACTTTAGAATTCTATGACAAGGCTGCAACCTCCGTGGATATGTGTGAATACTGGGCCAAAATCGGGTTGGACTTTCCGTTCAATGAATACCGTGCCGGTTGGAAAATGGGTGGACAGGCTTTAGTACAACGTCTGGGAGATAAGGATTATTCCTGGAATGCAGTAGGACTCCTGATTCCTGATATGATTGCTGCCGGATTATTAGGGTACGCTTATGCTTGCCCTGACATGATCGGCGGAGGCCAGTTCGGTTCTTTCCTGGGAGTAGACCAGACAAAGCTGGACCAGGAGTTGATTGTTCGTTCCTGTCAGGTACATACACTGATGCCGATGATGCAGTTCTCCGTTGCGCCCTGGCGTATCCTGGATGAAAAACACCTGGCTATTTGCCGTGATTACGCTCATTTGCATGAGAAAATGGGTGGTTACATTTTGGAACAGGCTCGTCATTCTGCAGAGACCGGTGAACCAATTCTCCGCCATATGGAATATGCTTTCCCACATCAGGGATTTATCGACTGCAAAGATCAGTTCATGCTGGGTGATAAATATTTAGTAGCTCCCATCGTGACAAAAGGACATAAACGCAAAGTAATGTTGCCCAAAGGGCAATGGAAAGACGATACCGGTAAAAAGTTCCGTGGCCCTAAAACGATAGAGATAGAAGTTCCGCTGGAAAGGTTACCCTGGTTTGAAAAGATTAAATAAAAACAGATCCCCGAGAATTAATATAGTTCCCGGGGATTTTTCTCAAAATATATTTCTAGTTAAATACTTCTTTGAATATACGTTTTACAGTCGAAATACAATCACCCTCCGGTTCGGATGAATAAGAATCCGTCAATTTTGTCCAGGGTTCTTCCAATGCGTAGAAATCGATTGCAGTCGGCTTTTTGCCATCCAGTAATTCGTTCTGATAGTCGAACCATGTTTTCCATCTCATGTAATAGAAGTCTTTCAGGATACCGTTCCATTCTTTATGGGCATAATCACGCAAACCGCCTTTATCGGCAGCATTGCGGTTCCCCCAGGTCGTGATCTGTACACGGGCATTCCATTCATACTGGTCTTTTTCTTCCGGGGTATTTCCGAGAGAGCGGGCCCGGGCGATCCAATTTCCGACTTTAAATTCCGGACGGGTTCCCAGTAACTCATCTTGTAACAGGAGAAGTTGCAGAAAGCGGTTGGCAGCTGTATTGTAAAGCTGTTTATCACCGGAAGCAAAGGAGGCTTCCACTACTTTTTCCACCAAACGACCTTTTTCGGCAATGGCCTGGCGGACGATGTCTACCAGATCGTATTCAAAATTATTATTACCTGTAAACTGGTCAGCTACGGAAACCATCATGGCTGCGGCACGAATAACGTCATCCGGATTGTAATAGTCACTCATTTCAGACCAACTCGATACCAGATAAGGATGATCGGAAGGGCGGGCACAGAAAATAGATTCGTGAGTACCCTGTTGCGTATTTTCCGGCGGACAATTATAAATGGAATTGCTTAGGAGAATCCAGGCCTCCTGCACGGTTGGGTTCGCTTTTCCGTAACGGGCTACCGTGTAGTTTTTAAGCCACTCATTTTTATCGAAATGTACCGGGCACCAGGGGAGTTCCGTCAACAGTTCGAACATGACCGGATTATTTTCGCTTCCTTCCATTGTCATTCCTACACCACGCAATGTTTTGCCGAAAGAGCTTTCTTTGGCTTTATAGTATTCGTCGATCACGTGCGCCATTTTACCGTGCAGACCTACATTGCCGCCGTAGTTCAGCAACATGCAATAAATCCAGTCGTGCTGGCCGAAACCGTCTTTGCGATGCCAGGTAGATTCGGGATCCCCCCACTGCGGGCGGCTTTCGGAAAACAGGTCCAGGACGATCATATCGCCGGCTTTCAGATTCTCAATCATTTGAGAGCGTGGATTTGCCTGCCAGGCTTGTGCCACCCATACGGCTTTCGGATTGTTTTTCTTCATAGCCTGCATAATTGCTTTTCCCGCGGCATCCAAGTCTACTCCGGCTACGCTTCCACCTTCATGGAAGGGATCCATGCTGTAGAAGTTAGCTTTGCCGTAGAGTTTGTTCAGCTCTTTATAATACAGGGAGGCTATTTCCTGGAAGCGGGGATCTGTCGGTTGCAGGAATGCAGGGCGGTGGTAACCACACCATAGTCCGGGGTCGGAAACATTCAGTCCCAGTTTTTCTTTTGCATTGTGAGGAACCATTCCCGAATAACCGGGGAAGACGGGTTCAATGCCGTATTCGCGCATCCGTTTTACAATACGCTGTTGCAGGGTGATCTGCTGTTTGTACCAGCTGTCGGGATTCGGTCCACCCCAGCCTTCCAGATTATTCATCAGCCACCAGGCCTGAAAACCGGGGCCGGCAATAAACTCGTTGATTTCGTCTTTATTGTATCCTAACTTTTTAAGTACATTATACCAGACGCCGTCCGTCCCGACCATGGCAAGCGGCAGGTTGATTCCATGCAGAGCCATCCAGTCGATTTCCTTTTCCCAACGTTCCCAATCCCAGAAAGCCATGGTATATGAATAGGTGCAATAATTGAAATCGTAGCGATATTTCATATCTGTTTCATGACGTTCCTTTCGGACGACAGCTGGTAAAACTTCCGGAAGCTTGGCTTGCATGCCATTCCAGGAAAGATGGATTCCGGCATGATATTTCAGATACCAGTTTAATCCTACCGCTATATTTACCGGGTTATTTCCACGGATGACGACTTTGTTTCCTTTCTGATCCAGTTCGAAAAAATCGACCGGGGATTTGATCTGTTCGATAATGAATTTACCGGAAGCTCCTTTGTCAATGCGTTCCAACAAAGCCTCGACGGGTGATGCAGCTTTGGCTATCACCGCGATGAATAGTAAACATAAGAGATGAATTATTTTCATAGAATTAATCTTATTTGATAGTGATGATTAACGTAGCTTTTTGCCCTTTCAATAATGACTCCGGTAATCCTTTGATCTGGCCATCTACAATAACAGTTCCTTCTTTTTGAACTTTTTCAAAGGCTTCCTTATTTAAAGGTTCCCATTCCACAAATTGTTGAGTTGTAGTACCGTCATTATAATGTACATTGACAAACGAAGGTGTATATAACAATTCGCGGGTAATGTGCCCGTCAATATTCCGTAAAGTAGCTTTCCCTTCGGCAACTTGTAAACAGGCAGGTTCGATAGAGGTAATGCACAAATCATTCTCCGGAATGCTCTTGTATCCTTCCGGTATTTTTTTGTACATACGAATGTAGTCGATATCAAAACTTTTAGGATAGGGAATGGTTGGATCATAAGTACCTGTCCAACCATCTTTGGCTTTCCGGTTATCATAAAAAGAAATGATTTGGATGAGCGGATAGGTAATCGCTGCTTTATGTTTCATAACCTGTATGCCATCGACATAAACAGTGACACCTTCCGGTGTCCAGTCGAAGCCATATATATGGAATTCTTCTGCCAATTTTTTATTGGCAAACCACGGATGTTCCGTATGATATTGAATGGTAGAATCTTTCCAGCTATGTACTGTTGCCCAAATGCGATTGACATCAGTTCCCAGTATTTCGAATATATCGATTTCACAACTTTGATTCGGATCGTCTTCGAAACCGATGAGCCACCAGGCACAATGAACACCTCCGCCATTCTGCATCTTGGCACGCATTTCGTAATATCCGTACTGATTGATCTGAGTTGCTTCGGTTTTTATCTGGTGAAGTGCTTTTTTCTTTGGGTCATAATGATGCAGCCCGGTACGACTGGCACTCATGAAACCGGAAATATACATACCGTTATCAAATTCATTCTTTGAGTTCTTGTCAATGATAAGTCTGATAATACCATTCTTCATTTCATAAGTCGGGGTACAAACGGATCTGTCTTTAGGCCATGACGGCAAATACTCCGGAATCCATTTATCGGTATTAATTTCTTTACCATCAAATTCATCATGGAAAATTAAGCGGTATCCTTCTTTTTCCAACGGGTTGGGAGGATAGTCCTGAGCATTGGAAGGTAGTATATTACTTATAAAAAGTAAACCGGAGAGAAATGTGTAAAACAAGTGTTTCATGATATTTAGTTTTATTAGAGAAAAAAGGCCGCAGTTAAAAGCGGCCTTTTCTTAAAAATGCAAATATAGTTTTTTTATTTGGAGGAACGAATTAATATCCGGGGTTCTGGATAATAATTCCTTTCCCCTCGTTGATGACAGCCTGTGGCAACGGGAAGAGAACAAATTCGGGTTTCGTCGTCGTTGAACCACGGTCGATCGCGTTCTGGATGAATTTACCATGTCGAATCAGGTCTGCACGGCGATTTCCTTCCCACCAAAATTCGTGACCGCGTTCCTGAAGCATCTTATCCAGAAAATCATCGACGCCTTTTATGTCTCCCATAGTATATGGAGACAATTTAGCTCGTACACGTATTTGATTTAACAAATCGACAGCTTCTTGTGTTACCGAATTTCCCTGGCGGACGATTGCTTCTGAAAGCAAAGTCAGCACATCTGCGTAGCGATAAACGATCCAATCGATCTGGCTGCCATCACCTGTTGATTCCGGATCTTCGCCATATTTCACAGGAACCGCGCCTGAATAGGTATTACCATGTTTTATAATATCAGATTCTTCATTGAATAATACGCCGTCGTTACCCATATATTCGCCAACCAATACGGATAGACGATCATCGTTCTTGTCAAATGTGCGATAGAAAGGCCAGGGAACCTTGAAGCCGTCCCAACGCTGGATAGAATTGTTCTTACAGGGATAGTTACCCGGCAGGCAATGGTCGTGCCATAATTCCAGTTGGGTACCTCTTTCTTCGGTGCAGGCAAAGATGATTTCTTTATTCTGTTCGTTTTCCAGGGTGAAAATAGACTGGTAGGAATCCATTAATCCGTATCCGTAGTCGGCTTTCATCAACTCACGACCACATTCAACAGCTTTTGCCCAGTTCTTTTCGTGCATGTAGAATTTCATCAGGACTGTATATGCTAGACCTTTATCAAAACGTCCGAATGCAGAAGCGCGGGTAGGAAGGCCTTCCAGTGCTGATTTTAATTCTGTTTCGATAAATGTTGTCATTTCTTCCTGGCTTGCCCGGGGAATGATCTCTTCTGCCAACGGGTTATTTAGCTGTTCAAGTGTAGGTATTGGCATGGGACCATAGAAATCATATAAGAGGAAGGCTAGCCAACCACGTCCCATATGGATTTCGGCATTCATACGTGCTTTCACATTATCTGCCATTTCCACACCGGAAATGCGTTCAAGCGTCAATGTCATTGTCCCCAGATATTTGGCATAATTGGTGTAGTTTATTGTCGAATACTGGTGATTGGGTGTCCAGTTGTGACTGGTCAAAGGAATCCATGCATCATTCACCCAACAACAAACAGCCAGATCGGTCGACATATCTCCGATAATCTGTACACCGGTTGCCACGTTGAAGATACCACTATAGTTATCGCAACGAAAAGGGGCGTAAACTCCGCCTGTGATCAATGCTTCCGCATCTTTCTCTGTTTTTGGGAAAAATCCGGGGTTGATGGCATCATATCTTTCCGGCTCCAGATCAGTACATGAGATTAATGTACAGCAGCACATTAATGTATATAATAATTTCTTCATGATCTTATATCTTCTTTTATTGATTAATAAATTAGAATGTAATATCCAAACCAAAGCTGTAAGTACGGACATTCGGATAAGCCCATTGCAGACTTGAAGGAGTACTTTCTGAACTTGAAATGTCAGTTTCCGGGTCAAGTCCTGTATACGGCGTGATAACAAACGGGTTGTTCACATCAAAATATACGCGGACATTAGATAAGATGTGCTTGCTGGTCTTGATCGGTATATTATAGCCTAACGTAATATTGCGACAACGGATAAACCAGGTCTTTTCGTAATAATAATCCCCCGTTCCGTAAGCGCTTTCAGTTTGGAAATAACCAGGCAATGTGCCGTTAGGATTCGTTGAACTCCAAATATCGCCTACTGAAACCGGTTGGTTGTAACCACGGCGTAAGTCATTGACGTTATTACTAATCCAGGTTTTCTTATAGCTACCGGCTGATAATTTATCAAATTGTCCGTAGAAATAAACATTCAGATCAAAGTTTTTATAACGAAATGTATTGTTAAAACCAAACAGATACCCAGGGTCGGCAGAACCATAAATCACTTTATCAGCATCATCCAGTTTGCCGTCAGGTTTACCGGTCTTCATTGGAATACCGTGTTCATCAACTTTAATCGAACCGTCTTCATTGTAAACATATCCGTTGATATCTTTAATTTTTACTTGTCCGGGAAGAGCTCCTGGCATGTGGTCGATCTTTTCACCCGGTTGTACCAGGCCATCTGACAGATAACCGGCATAAGAACGGATATAACCGTTGTATTCGCTGTATGCACTCGGCTTCCAGTTCGGATCGCGTTCTTTCCATTTGTCCCGGTATAAAGAGAATGTCAGATCGGAAGTCCATTCAAAATTATTGTTACGGATATTGGTAGTATTGAGTGTAAATTCAAAACCCTGGCTTTGAGTTTTACCTACGTTAGCTATAATTTTATTCACTTCGTTGTAAGATAACAGAGTCCGTTCGTTTAACAGGTCTGATATTACTTTGTGGAAATATTCAGCTGTTACATTAATACGACCGTTCAGAAAACCTAAATCCAGACCAAGGTTCCATTCACGTGTCGTTTCCCAGGTAAGTTCATTGTTACCCATCTGATCCAGGTAAACACCATTAACTGCACTACCGCCAAAGAAATTATTATTACCCACTTTATAGTAGCTATATGCTTTGTCACCCACATTGGCATTACCTGTTTCACCATAGCTCAAACGTAATTTACCGTTTGATAAGATATTTGTCAAAGACTTCAGGAATTCTTCTTCCGTAAATCTCCATCCGGCAGCAACAGAAGGAAAATACCCCCAGCGGTTTCCGTCTGCAAAGTTAGAGGAACCATCCGCACGAAGAGTGGCAGTCAATAAATAACGATCTTTGAATGAATAGTTCACGCGACCAAAAAATGAGGCCATGCGTGATTTTGTTGCACTTGAACCTACAGTCGGACGTTTTGCATTGCCTGCTCCCAGATTATTATATAAGAAACCATCTGTAATGAAGTCATTGCTCTTTCCTGACAGAAATTCATAATCAAACAACTGGTAAGAATGACCAACCAATGCATTTAAATTATGATCACCAAATTGTTTAGTATAGTTAGCTGTTAATTCCATCAGATAGTCTGAGTTATCAGCCTGTGCTATATAACCCGAACCATTTTCTCTTGCTCCATACAACGTTGTTGTAGGCATGTATTGTTTACGTTTCTGATAGTTACGGTCGATACCGAAATTAGCTTTCAACAATAAATCCTGAATCGGACGAACTTCAAAGAAAACCGTACCTAGTAATCTTTCTTTAGTTGTCTTATCTGTAATATCCAATAAAGAAACTGGGTTGGGAAGGAAAGAGGCGTCCTGATTCATTGAGTATTCACCGTTTTCATCGCGTACAGGCAATGTTGGATTAAACTGAGCGGCCGAAACCAGGATACCTGCATTTTCATTCTGCCCATTTCCCAGAGGAATATTATCATATTGGTTACGGGATACATTCAGGTTTACTCCCATCTTTACATATTTACTCAGTTTCTGATCCAGATTTACACGTGCAGAATAACGCTCCATGGCATTATTTTTAATTACACCGTCTTGTTTGAAATAGTTACCGGAAACCAGATATTTCGTATTCTCATTACCGCCGGTAATGGATAAATTATGTGAAGTTTGGAATCCCAATCGGGAGATTTCGTCAAACCAATTTGTGTTATATGCAGGATTGGCAATTTGTTCAGCAGTATAATCCGGAACAAAAGGTGAAGCCACTTCTGATTCGGATTTACCACCATAAATGCCCACGCCATTCGTACGCAGCCAAAGCTCTTTTCTGTAATCGTTTGTCGCTTGCATAAAGCCTGAAGCATCCAACATTTCATAAGACTTTGAAATATCCTGAACAGATGCAGAACCGGAATACTGTACTTTTGCCGCACCACTTTTACCTCGTTTCGTCGTTACGATAATCACACCGTTACCGGCACGTGCACCATAAATAGCAGTAGAACTTGCATCCTTCAGTACTTCGATAGATTCTATATCGTTCGGGTTAATTGAAGACAGGATATTATCCTTATTTCCATCCTTATATTGGTTTCCGCTGTCCAATGATCCCGGATCGCTCACTGGAAAACCATCGATAATGATCAGCGGATCATTCCCAGCCTTGTCTGAAGAGGCAGCACCGCGGATACGGAAAGTAGACTGACCTCCCGGCTGTGCACTGATCGTACTTACCTGCAAACCGGCAGCCTTACCAGCTAGCGCATGACTGATGGTTGAAACCGTACCGACGGGGGCATCGTCCATTTTAACAGAAGCAACAGCGCCAGTCAGGTCTTTCTTCTTCATCGTACCGTAACCGACAACGACAACTTCTTCCAGCGCCTGTGAATCTTCTTTCAATGTTACATTAATAACACTCTGTCCTTTTACGGCAATATCCTGTGGAATATAGCCGATAAAAGAAATCTGCAATGTTGCATTGGCAGGCACCTCGATAGAGAATTTACCGTCTAGATCGGTAGTCGTACCATTGGTTGTTCCTTTTTGAATCACGTTAGCTCCGGCAACCGGTCCCATAAGATCACTGACAACACCTGTTACTTTCTGTGATTGTTGTGAAATAGCAGCATTTGAAACATGTTCTGTAGTCAGCACAATGTGACGGTCTTTGATCGTATATCTCAAGCCTGTTTTGGTGGCAATGGCATCCAAAACGTCCTGGATATTGGCATTCTTTTTTCTGATCGAGATCTTTTCGTTTTTATTGACCTCTTCCAGATTATAGAAAAACAAGAACTCTGATTGTTTTTCTATTTGTTTCAACACATTTTCTAATGTCTCCTCTTTGGCAGAAACATTTAGTTTTGTTGTTTGCGCATAAGTTGCGGCGACCATTTGCGACAAGCAAACGGTTAGCATTAACACGGTTAATTTCATAATTTTTATAGTTCTTTTCAGATTTACAGAAACAACTATACGTTGATTATTCATACTTTTGAATGTTTTAAGATTAAACATAATCCCACGGCAATGGGAGTTTAATTGAATCACACGTTTTAGAAGAGAGAATCCGGCAAGATTTTCTCTTCTTTTCTTTTTACCACTTTACTCGCTCATATTAATACATTTTTAAGATTAGCTATTATTTATATTTCAGAAACGGTTATATGACGGTCGTCAATCCTATATTTGATTGGAATAGAAAGGTTGACGATTTCCATGATATCTTTTATACTTTGTCCCCGGTAAAAAGTTCCGGTGAAAGTTCGTTTGTTCAGAGTTTCGGACGTGACGGTAAATTGCACTCCATAGACATGACTCAGCCGGTAAAGTATGGCTTCCAGGCTTTGTTCCGGAAAATAATAATAACCGGTAGTCCAGGATGTGAACTGTTTGGCATCCACATTCCTGACATCACCAGCATGTGTATTCCGGTTGTAAATAAACTGCTGATTGGGTTTCAGTATGGTTTGATGCAGAATATTCTCTGTCTTCAGACGAACGGCTCCTTCCAGCAGGGTTGTAGTGAGCAGTGAGTCGGAAGCGTAAGCGTAAGCTGTAACATTGAATTTTGTTCCCAGGGCTTCGATATTCTGTTCCTTTGTCTTTACGATAAAGGGCTTGTCTTTATCTTTTGCTACTTCAAAATAGGCTTCACCTTCCAGGTAGACGGTTCTCTCTTTTCGACCATAATCATTTTCATAATGAAAGACAGTCTTCGATCCCAGACAAACCTGTGTTCCATCCGGTAATTCGACGACATCAGCATCCAAACCGTCCCCACCGATATATCGGGTCGCTATTTTGTCTTCATCCTTATTGAAAGTCAGAAATAAAGAGGTAAGACATACTGTTATAAAAGAGACTGCTGCATAATTACCCAATTGCAGCCATCTACTTTTCTTACGTGGATAAAACACCTTTCTCTTCTTCAGAAGGCGATCCCAACTTCCTTCCATATCATTCTGCATTCTATTGGTATAGCAGGCATCATAGACCGCTTTGATTTCAAAGAATACCTTTTTATTTTCGACATTCTCATTCACCCAGGTGTAAAAATCATTTATATCCTGTGTATCCAGTTGCCCTTGCAGATATTTTATGACCAATTCAGATCGTCCGTCTTCCATATAATTTCTCTGTTAGATATAAAGTGACTTAGTCCTTTATGAACTTATAACGAATGGGACATGAAAAGTACTCACACGAAAACAAACTTTTTTTAAAATAAAAAAATGCCCCTTTTAAATCAAGGTAAAAAGATAAAAGAATAAATGAGAACAGTGCTTACGGAGGTAAAGCAAGGAACGATACAATTGGTTCTCTACCGTACGGACAGATAAACCCAGTTGTTCAGCGATCTCAGCAGCTTTCATTCCTTTCAGATAAGAGAGACGGAATATTTCCTGGCTTCGTTCTGGTAATTCCGCCACTTTCTTCATTAGAAGCTCTAACAAATCTTTCCGCATGAAAAGTTCGTCGGACGATTCGAAATAATCCAGTTCTTCCAATTTTAGCTGTACAGCACGGTGGTCAAGTATCTCCTGCTCCATGTTAGAACGACGCAGATGGTCGATGCAGGCATTACGCACAGCTACAAAAAGAATCCTTTTCAAATCGTCATCAGGAAGAAGGAAAACCTGCTTATCCCATAATTTCAGGAAAACATCATGCACAATATCCTCTGCAAAGAATCCGGAGACAAACTTGCCCGCAAAACGAAGCAACATAGGCGCATATTCCATATATATGCGCTGATAACAATTTGTCGTCTGATCTTTTACTTCCATTTTGCAAACTTATTAAAAATCTCGGAAAACGCCCTGTCCCAACTCTATTTTAACGCTATACCCTTTATAAAACACCTATATACATCTGCCGAAAAAATTATTGAATCCTCCAATCTGTACACTAATCGGGGCAATAGCAACCATCCATCAAAATATTCAACTACAGGAATTAAAATTCAAAGGCAGCAAGCAACTAAAAGATAAAATATCTGTTAAAGCCCCCATAGTAAACAATAAAATAGGATAAAAACAGAATAATACCATACCCAAACAAGCTGTTTATAACTACTAAAACCTATCTTTAGCCTTATAAATTAACGAAAGGATAACATTTAAAACATTCCGATATGAAAAAACAAACAGTCATCCTATTCTTACTTCTGGGTCTCAGCCATACAGCATTCGCCCAACGCGTCATTGAAAACCCTGCTTATGAATTTAAAAGCACAGGTATCAATACAATCACTCAGATAGAGCGAAACAAAGAAAACACACGGGTACAAGTACATTGCGAATTTATTCCCCACTGGTGGATTTCTTTCGACAGTACTACTTACATCAAAGATGCGGATACCGGAAAGAAATATTTTCCGACCGGAATCGAAGGAACCGAGTTCGGTAAAAAAACATTTATGCCTGATTCCGGCGACTCCACATTTGTCCTGATCTTTCCTCCTTTCGATAAAAAAATGAAGAAATTCGATTATATCGAATCAGATACGGGAGAAGGTTCAATCTTCGGAATCTCACTGAAAAAACAAAAGATCAGAAGAAGAAACCGGTGGAAGAAAGCATATACGGGACATGGGAAGATATGGAAAAGCAGCTGGCAGCAGAAGCTGATCCGTCGACCGGTTACGGAACCGACTTCTTCCGGAAAGACACAGCCCATTTACGCGGTTTTCTAAAAGGATACGATCCCAGAGCCGGCTTCAGTACCGGCATGATTTATACTGGTAACGAACTAACCCGCGAAGACTATCCGACTGTCATACAAATCCATCCTGACGGACGTTTCGAGGCTGACTTTCTTTTAAATCATCCCTGGGAAGGTTATATCTCTTTCAAAAGGACTTCCATTCCATTTTATATCGAACCGGGAGAAACCTTATTTATTTCTCTCGACTGGGAAGACTTCCTGATGGCAGACCGATATCGCGATCGCCGGTATGAGTTTAAAAACATAGATTTCAAAGGAGCCTCAGCCGGAATAAACAAAGAACTTAACAAGTTTAAAGTGAATACTTTCAATTATCGGAATTTCGAAAAGCAACTAAAACTCTTGCCCGGCGGAATTTAAACAACAGCAATTGAACGCTTTGAAAGAGGCTGATAACTCACTGGCAGAAAAGCTGAAACAAAATACTGTTTCAATCAAAGGCCAGCAATTACTGAAAAATAAAATACTTCTATCATTTTACGGAGCTTTGTTTGATTATGTTATGACACGAAGGTATTACGCCTCTCAGGACTCTACCAATGAAATCCTGAAACAACCGATTCCGGATGATTATTATAACTTCCTTCCGAAGATAAATAGTAACGACAAAAGTTTACTTGTCTCGAATATGTTCAGTTCTTTCATCAACCGTTATGAATATATGGGACCTTTCAACAACGCAGATATGACATTCACCCCCGAGAATAAGCTTGAAATGTTTAGCAAGGGATGGTTACGCAAAGATTCTGTCTTACGGAATGAATTGCAAGTCACGCCCGGTCTGCTGTTTGAGATTGCAAAAACCCGTTCGCTGAATTATGCACTAGAGATGCTTACACCCAAAGAAGGACATTTGCTGGCTGAAGAAATAAACAACAGTATCTCAGAGCCTTTCCTGAAAGAAGAAACGATGCGTATGTATGCCAAGAAATTTCCGGAAGGAGAAAAACAAGCCTATAAACTTCCGGAAGGGAAGGCCACGGATATTTTCTGTAAAATGACAGACCCGCACAAAGGAAAATTCGTTTTAGTCGACTTTTGGGCTACTACCTGCGGACCTTGTATTTACGGCATTAAACATATGCAGCCGCTAAGAGACAAATATAAAGACAGTCCGGACCTCGCCTTTGTCTATATTACAGATACAGGCGGTTCTCCGGAAGAGTCTTACAATAAATTTATTTCGGAAAATGATATGGGTGACAACCTGTTCCGTTTGCCGGAAGATGAATACAACTATCTGCGTCAACTATTCAAATTCAATGGCATACCTCGTTATGTCATGCTGGATCGGGATGGGAATGTGGTCGACGATAATTTCCCCGGACACAACGCAGAGTATGAAATACAAAAGTTATTCCCGGATAAAAAGTAAACTGTCCCAAAGAGTTCATCCTCTTTGAATATACCCGTTAAAAGGGTTTATCAGGGTTATTTTTATCAGAAATGAAACATTTCTGAAGTTGACAGTTGACTCACAAATAACAGTTATGTCGACTTTCAATTGATTATCAATATATCATTATTCTATCAAATCAAACGATTAGATGTCTTTATGATAGCAAAATACTTATTTAAACAACCAGTATATTCATCCATATTGCCTATCTAGGATAATTTTATATACATTTATTAACAAAGCATCCGGCTTTATCTGTTCTTCAAGCAAAATATACTTCATTTAAAACGGAATTTATATTCGTTTTAAATGAAGTATATTTTTATTATGGTTGAAAATTTACTCGACATAAGCTAAAAAACGTTAATAAAACAAGAAAAAAACTCATTTTTCGAATTTTCGAGGGGATATTTCATGCTAAAGAGCATGTTTTATTTCTGAAACAAGGAATATCACAGATACTTTTCCAATATCTTTTATTTTGCAAAATCACCATCAATACAGCAGATAGCATCCGCCATATGTAATACGATATTATTATAACGCATATCACACCATTATTCCGACTTTTTGCACATTCCATCCTTCCCACAGTCGCATAAAAGCTAACTGTACAAAATACCACCCCATACAGCTTATTCAGAAGGTACCTTATATAGCATTTTGTCAATTTAGGACTATCAGAGAAAGTTGTTCATATTTTATCAGAATTGAAATTATTTGCATCGAGACTTATCCTAAAAGCTCTAACTGCTATAAGTATCTCTACTACCAGTATCAATTCATCTACAAATTTTGAAGTGTATTTTATTGCATCCTTTAATTATTATCGTACATTTGTGATGCATTTCCTATATCTCAGGCGGGGAAACCTGCCAATTTCCGTGGCGGGCATTTTTATGTCCGCTCACGAGCATTCTATATGGCGGTTCCGTACCCCCGTGTAGAATGTTAATGCATCTACTCTGCCTGAGGTAGGAAATGCAACGGGACAGGCGGAACCGCTCTTATATTTAGAAAATCTTCGCCTTCACATCTAATATTAATATGTATGGAAACAGAATTGTTAACTGTCCAACAAAGTGAAGAGATGCAAAAAACAAGTGGCAACCCATCTCCTTTTTCCGAAGAAGAATTGAAAGAATTTTACCTTAAATTTGCCCGTCTGGTTAATCCGAATGCCTGTTCTGCCAATCGCAATGATTTTGAAGTGCTAAGTATCCTTCGTAAAGATTTAAAGAAAAATCTCGGAATACTTTGCAAGTATACACAGCATGCCTGGGATGAGGGAATGCCGGAAATACAAATGGCTTGTGGTGCCTATTCCGTACAGGATACCATACAAAAGAAAGAACGGATGAAGTGAATGTTTCTTTGGAAAACATTTACAGTTCCTTGCTCAGATGGCAGCAGCCAGTTCGGTTGTAAGAAGGATGCATGCGGAATACACCCGGCATTTTATTAATGTGGAATATCTTTTGAGGAAAATAGAGAAAGATAAGAAGAATAACTAAGTCTGCGTTTATTTAACAGAGGCTTGAGTGAACTTGTTCTACAAATGCTCAGGTATAAATATCCTCCGATGAATCGGTTTCTTTCCGGTTTCATCGGAGGATATTCTATTTTAAATCAACTTGACAGAGATACCTTATTTTTCAATACCCAACCGTAATCACATGAACAGAAGGGCTATCCAGCACAACAGTGGTTGTCGTTCCTGTTTCTGCATTAAAACAACGGATTGTATCTTTCTCCGTATTCTGTACGGTTACTTTCCAACTGTTACCTTCTTTATTTATGCTTAAAATATCCGTCGTATTACTACCGGGATTAATCGCAAACCGTTAACGCAATGAACAGTTCGATATGATAACGTCTGACATCAACAGGGAATTCTTTCGTTATAGACGAAGGTTGCCGTATGTTGCTGTTCAGCACTTTGCCAGTCGGTGTTCAGCAAATAAATCGTGCGGTGGTCTTTGTTATCCCAAACAGTGAAACCTACAGACGGAGCAGATTCGATCCAACCGGAGGGAAGTTCCTTGTTCACGGTTTCCGTAGCTAACTCACGCATTGTTTCTTCATACTGGCTTCTCAAAGACGATTCTGCCGGATAAGCAGCTTGCGGAAAGTAGATGATCTTTCCTGATCCGAACGGGATAACGGTCTTTCCATTCAAAGACTTGTAATTATCGCCCAACATTTCACGGATAACCGCATCGTTAGTCGGGAACTTTGCCGGTTGGTCGGGTTGAAGTTCGGCATTCAAATGGGCGGCCGTCAGGACAAGCGTTCCGCCGTCAAATACATAGTTGCGGATGCGGAGGAAATCGCTTTCATCGAAACTGTTCCAGCCAAGGAATACCATTGCCTTATATTTATTCATCACATCTTGCGGAGCCTCGATAGGCAGAATGTCGATAGTCCCGTAAGGCGTAGAGGTGAACCAACCGTTAGGACCGCAACCATCCACGATATTATTGGGATAGAAGACTTTCAGGAGGTCAAAACTTTCCGTAGCCTTATTAAATTGCCATTTGTCGCCCTTCTGTGACCATAAGCTGCCGCCGAACGATTTCCAGGCATCATTCCTTCCCTGGATAACAGCGACGTTACTTTTCAATTCGCCGCGACGGGTATGTGTTTCTATGAAATCCAGCACACGATGCTGTGCATATAAATGCTCTTTGCCTGATTGGGAATAACGGTCGTTGGCATATTCGTCCAACCACAAGGCTTCTTCCGTATTCATATGGGAAGAACCATGCATATAGGCTACGGCAAGCGACATATACAAACGTAAAGAATGTTTCGGGTCGGTAAAAGGTCCTGAACCCCATTGCATAGCATGCAACGTTCCGTAATCCCGCTTGCTATAAGCACGTGAAGCACCGCGCAATGAAGACAGGATAATTTCTTCAGGGCCGTACATCTGCTCGGCTCCCAACCAGTTATAGCCAGCCTGATACAAATAACGGAACAACGTGGAAGGACCTGTATGGCGGCTGCTCTCTCCTTTTGAATAACGGAAATTCTCAACCAGCTTGCGGGCACCGTCGGCCATATCCTTGACACCATACGGGTCATAAT
>NZ_AQFV02000005.1:0-17733 GCF_000364265.2 Parabacteroides sp. ASF519
GTTTACGTTTCTGATAGTTACGGTCGATACCGAAATTAGCTTTCAACAATAAATCCTGAATCGGACGAACTTCAAAGAAAACCGTACCTAGTAATCTTTCTTTAGTTGTCTTATCTGTAATATCCAATAAAGAAACTGGGTTGGGAAGGAAAGAGGCGTCCTGATTCATTGAGTATTCACCGTTTTCATCGCGTACAGGCAATGTTGGATTAAACTGAGCGGCCGAAACCAGGATACCTGCATTTTCATTCTGCCCATTTCCAGAGGAATATTATCATATTGGTTACGGGATACATTCAGGTTTACTCCCATCTTTACATATTTACTCAGTTTCTGATCCAGATTTACACGTGCAGAATAACGCTCCATGGCATTATTTTAATTACACCGTCTTGTTTGAAATAGTTACCGGAAACCAGATATTTCGTATTCTCATTACCGCCGGTAATGGATAAATTATGTGAAGTTTGGAATCCCAATCGGGAGATTTCGTCAAACCAATTTGTGTTATATGCAGGATTGGCAATTTGTTCAGCAGTATAATCCGGAACAAAAGGTGAAGCCACTTCTGATTCGGATTTACCACCATAAATGCCCACGCCATTCGTACGCAGCCAAAGCTCTTTTCTGTAATCGTTTGTCGCTTGCATAAAGCCTGAAGCATCCAACATTTCATAAGACTTTGAAATATCCTGAACAGATGCAGAACCGGAATACTGTACTTTTGCCGCACCACTTTTACCTCGTTTCGTCGTTACGATAATCACACCGTTACCGGCACGTGCACCATAAATAGCAGTAGAACTTGCATCCTTCAGTACTTCGATAGATTCTATATCGTTCGGGTTAATTGAAGACAGGATATTATCCTTATTTCCATCCTTATATTGGTTTCCGCTGTCCAATGATCCCGGATCGCTCACTGGAAAACCATCGATAATGATCAGCGGATCATTCCCAGCCTTGTCTGAAGAGGCAGCACCGCGGATACGGAAAGTAGACTGACCTCCCGGCTGTGCACTGATCGTACTTACCTGCAAACCGGCAGCCTTACCAGCTAGCGCATGACTGATGGTTGAAACCGTACCGACGGGGCATCGTCCATTTTAACAGAAGCAACAGCGCCAGTCAGGTCTTTCTTTCATCGTACCGTAACCGACAACGACAACTTCTTCCAGCGCCTGTGAATCTTCTTTCAATGTTACATTAATAACACTCTGTCCTTTTACGGCAATATCCTGTGGAATATAGCCGATAAAAGAAATCTGCAATGTTGCATTGGCAGGCACCTCGATAGAGAATTTACCGTCTAGATCGGTAGTCGCTACCATTGGTTGTTCCTTTTGAATCACGTTAGCTCCGGCAACCGGTCCCATAAGATCACTGACAACACCTGTTACTTTCTGTGATTGTTGTGAAATAGCAGCATTTGAAACATGTTCTGTAGTCAGCACAATGTGACGGTCTTTGATCGTATATCTCAAGCCTGTTTTGGTGGCAATGGCATCCAAAACGTCCTGGATATTGGCATTCTTTTTTCTGATCGAGATCTTTTCGTTTTATTGACCTCTTCCAGATTATAGAAAACAAGAACTCTGATTGTTTTCTATTTGTTTCAACACATTTTCTAATGTCTCCTCTTTGGCAGAAACATTTAGTTTTGTTGTTTGCGCATAAGTTGCGGCGACCATTTGCGACAAGCAAACGGTTAGCATTAACACGGTTAATTTCATAATTTTTATAGTTCTTTTCAGATTTACAGAAACAACTATACGTTGATTATTCATACTTTTGAATGTTTTAAGATTAAACATAATCCCACGGCAATGGGAGTTTAATTGAATCACACGTTTTAGAAGAGAGAATCCGGCAAGATTTTCTCTTCTTTTCTTTTTACCACTTTACTCGCTCATATTAATACATTTTTAAGATTAGCTATTATTTATATTTCAGAAACGGTTATATGACGGTCGTCAATCCTATATTTGATTGGAATAGAAAGGTTGACGATTTCCATGATATCTTTTATACTTTGTCCCGGTAAAAAGTTCCGGTGAAAGTTCGTTTGTTCAGAGTTTCGGACGTGACGGTAAATTGCACTCCATAGACATGACTCAGCCGGTAAAGTATGGCTTCCAGGCTTTGTTCCGGAAAATAATAATAACCGGTAGTCCAGGATGTGAACTGTTTGGCATCCACATTCCTGACATCACCAGCATGTGTATTCCGGTTGTAAATAAACTGCTGATTGGGTTTCAGTATGGTTTGATGCAGAATATTCTCTGTCTTCAGACGAACGGCTCCTTCCAGCAGGGTTGTAGTGAGCAGTGAGTCGGAAGCGTAAGCGTAAGCTGTAACATTGAATTTTGTTCCCAGGGCTTCGATATTCTGTTCCTTTGTCTTTACGATAAAGGGCTTGTCTTTATCTTTTGCTACTTCAAAATAGGCTTCACCTTCCAGGTAGACGGTTCTCTCTTTTCGACCATAATCATTTTCATAATGAAAGACAGTCTTCGATCCCAGACAAACCTGTGTTCCATCCGGTAATTCGACGACATCAGCATCCAAACCGTCCCCACCGATATATCGGGTCGCTATTTTGTCTTCATCCTTATTGAAAGTCAGAAATAAAGAGGTAAGACATACTGTTATAAAAGAGACTGCTGCATAATTACCCAATTGCAGCCATCTACTTTTCTTACGTGGATAAAACACCTTTCTCTTCTTCAGAAGGCGATCCCAACTTCCTTCCATATCATTCTGCATTCTATTGGTATAGCAGGCATCATAGACCGCTTTGATTTCAAAGAATACCTTTTTATTTTCGACATTCTCATTCACCCAGGTGTAAAATCATTTATATCCTGTGTATCCAGTTGCCCTTGCAGATATTTTATGACCAATTCAGATCGTCCGTCTTCCATATAATTTCTCTGTTAGATATAAAGTGACTTAGTCCTTTATGAACTTATAACGAATGGGACATGAAAAGTACTCACACGAAAACAAACTTTTTTTAAAATAAAAAAATGCCCCCTTTTAAATCAAGGTAAAAAGATAAAAGAATAAATGAGAACAGTGCTTACGGAGGTAAAGCAAGGAACGATACAATTGGTTCTCTACCGTACGGACAGATAAACCCAGTTGTTCAGCGATCTCAGCAGCTTTCATTCCTTTCAGATAAGAGAGACGGAATATTTCCTGGCTTCGTTCTGGTAATTCCGCCACTTTCTTCATTAGAAGCTCTAACAAATCTTTCCGCATGAAAAGTTCGTCGGACGATTCGAAATAATCCAGTTCTTCCAATTTTAGCTGTACAGCACGGTGGTCAAGTATCTCCTGCTCCATGTTAGAACGACGCAGATGGTCGATGCAGGCATTACGCACAGCTACAAAAAGAATCCTTTTCAAATCGTCATCAGGAAGAAGGAAAACCTGCTTATCCCATAATTTCAGGAAAACATCATGCACAATATCCTCTGCAAAGAATCCGGAGACAAACTTGCCCGCAAAACGAAGCAACATAGGCGCATATTCCATATATATGCGCTGATAACAATTTGTCGTCTGATCTTTTACTTCCATTTTGCAAACTTATTAAAAATCTCGGAAAACGCCCTGTCCCAACTCTATTTTAACGCTATACCCTTTATAAAACACCTATATACATCTGCCGAAAAAATTATTGAATCCTCCAATCTGTACACTAATCGGGGCAATAGCAACCATCCATCAAAATATTCAACTACAGGAATTAAAATTCAAAGGCAGCAAGCAACTAAAAGATAAAATATCTGTTAAAGCCCCCATAGTAAACAATAAAATAGGATAAAAACAGAATAATACCATACCCAAACAAGCTGTTTATAACTACTAAAACCTATCTTTAGCCTTATAAATTAACGAAAGGATAACATTTAAAACATTCCGATATGAAAAAACAAACAGTCATCCTATTCTTACTTCTGGGTCTCAGCCATACAGCATTCGCCCAACGCGTCATTGAAAACCCTGCTTATGAATTTAAAAGCACAGGTATCAATACAATCACTCAGATAGAGCGAAACAAAGAAAACACACGGGTACAAGTACATTGCGAATTTATTCCCCACTGGTGGATTTCTTTCGACAGTACTACTTACATCAAAGATGCGGATACCGGAAAGAAATATTTTCCGACCGGAATCGAAGGAACCGAGTTCGGTAAAAAAACATTTATGCCTGATTCCGGCGACTCCACATTTGTCCTGATCTTTCCTCCTTTCGATAAAAAAATGAAGAAATTCGATTATATCGAATCAGATACGGGAGAAGGTTCAATCTTCGGAATCTCACTGAAAAAAACAAAAGATCAGAAGAAGAAACCGGTGGAAGAAAGCATATACGGGACATGGGAAGATATGGAAAAGCAGCTGGCAGCAGAAGCTGATCCGTCGACCGGTTACGGAACCGACTTCTTCCGGAAAGACACAGCCCATTTACGCGGTTTTCTAAAAGGATACGATCCCAGAGCCGGCTTCAGTACCGGCATGATTTATACTGGTAACGAACTAACCCGCGAAGACTATCCGACTGTCATACAAATCCATCCTGACGGACGTTTCGAGGCTGACTTTCTTTTAAATCATCCCTGGGAAGGTTATATCTCTTTCAAAAGGACTTCCATTCCATTTTATATCGAACCGGGAGAAACCTTATTTATTTCTCTCGACTGGGAAGACTTCCTGATGGCAGACCGATATCGCGATCGCCGGTATGAGTTTAAAAACATAGATTTCAAAGGAGCCTCAGCCGGAATAAACAAAGAACTTAACAAGTTTAAAGTGAATACTTTCAATTATCGGAATTTCGAAAAGCAACTAAAAACTCTTGCCCCGGCGGAATTTAAACAACAGCAATTGAACGCTTTGAAAGAGGCTGATAACTCACTGGCAGAAAAGCTGAAACAAAATACTGTTTCAATCAAAGGCCAGCAATTACTGAAAAATAAAATACTTCTATCATTTTACGGAGCTTTGTTTGATTATGTTATGACACGAAGGTATTACGCCTCTCAGGACTCTACCAATGAAATCCTGAAACAACCGATTCCGGATGATTATTATAACTTCCTTCCGAAGATAAATAGTAACGACAAAAGTTTACTTGTCTCGAATATGTTCAGTTCTTTCATCAACCGTTATGAATATATGGGACCTTTCAACAACGCAGATATGACATTCACCCCCGAGAATAAGCTTGAAATGTTTAGCAAGGGATGGTTACGCAAAGATTCTGTCTTACGGAATGAATTGCAAGTCACGCCCGGTCTGCTGTTTGAGATTGCAAAAACCCGTTCGCTGAATTATGCACTAGAGATGCTTACACCCAAAGAAGGACATTTGCTGGCTGAAGAAATAAACAACAGTATCTCAGAGCCTTTCCTGAAAGAAGAAACGATGCGTATGTATGCCAAGAAATTTCCGGAAGGAGAAAAACAAGCCTATAAACTTCCGGAAGGGAAGGCCACGGATATTTTCTGTAAAATGACAGACCCGCACAAAGGAAAATTCGTTTTAGTCGACTTTTGGGCTACTACCTGCGGACCTTGTATTTACGGCATTAAACATATGCAGCCGCTAAGAGACAAATATAAAGACAGTCCGGACCTCGCCTTTGTCTATATTACAGATACAGGCGGTTCTCCGGAAGAGTCTTACAATAAATTTATTTCGGAAAATGATATGGGTGACAACCTGTTCCGTTTGCCGGAAGATGAATACAACTATCTGCGTCAACTATTCAAATTCAATGGCATACCTCGTTATGTCATGCTGGATCGGGATGGGAATGTGGTCGACGATAATTTCCCCGGACACAACGCAGAGTATGAAATACAAAAGTTATTCCCGGATAAAAAGTAAACTGTCCCAAAGAGTTCATCCTCTTTGAATATACCCGTTAAAAGGGTTTATCAGGGTTATTTTTATCAGAAATGAAACATTTCTGAAGTTGACAGTTGACTCACAAATAACAGTTATGTCGACTTTCAATTGATTATCAATATATCATTATTCTATCAAATCAAACGATTAGATGTCTTTATGATAGCAAAATACTTATTTAAACAACCAGTATATTCATCCATATTGCCTATCTAGGATAATTTTATATACATTTATTAACAAAGCATCCGGCTTTATCTGTTCTTCAAGCAAAATATACTTCATTTAAAACGGAATTTATATTCGTTTTAAATGAAGTATATTTTTATTATGGTTGAAAATTTACTCGACATAAGCTAAAAAACGTTAATAAAACAAGAAAAAAACTCATTTTTCGAATTTTCGAGGGGATATTTTCATGCTAAAGAGCATGTTTTATTTCTGAAACAAGGAATATCACAGATACTTTTCCAATATCTTTTATTTTGCAAAATCACCATCAATACAGCAGATAGCATCCGCCATATGTAATACGATATTATTATAACGCATATCACACCATTATTCCGACTTTTTGCACATTCCATCCTTCCCCACAGTCGCATAAAAGCTAACTGTACAAAATACCACCCCATACAGCTTATTCAGAAGGTACCTTATATAGCATTTTGTCAATTTAGGACTATCAGAGAAAGTTGTTCATATTTTATCAGAATTGAAATTATTTGCATCGAGACTTATCCTAAAAGCTCTAACTGCTATAAGTATCTCTACTACCAGTATCAATTCATCTACAAATTTTGAAGTGTATTTTATTGCATCCTTTAATTATTATCGTACATTTGTGATGCATTTCCTATATCTCAGGCGGGGAAACCTGCCAATTTCCGTGGCGGGCATTTTTATGTCCGCTCACGAGCATTCTATATGGCGGTTCCGTACCCCCGTGTAGAATGTTAATGCATCTACTCTGCCTGAGGTAGGAAATGCAACGGGACAGGCGGAACCGCTCTTATATTTAGAAAATCTTCGCCTTCACATCTAATATTAATATGTATGGAAACAGAATTGTTAACTGTCCAACAAAGTGAAGAGATGCAAAAAACAAGTGGCAACCCATCTCCTTTTTCCGAAGAAGAATTGAAAGAATTTTACCTTAAATTTGCCCGTCTGGTTAATCCGAATGCCTGTTCTGCCAATCGCAATGATTTTGAAGTGCTAAGTATCCTTCGTAAAGATTTAAAGAAAAATCTCGGAATACTTTGCAAGTATACACAGCATGCCTGGGATGAGGGAATGCCGGAAATACAAATGGCTTGTGGTGCCTATTCCGTACAGGATACCATACAAAAGAAAGAACGGATGGAAGTGAATGTTTCTTTGGGAAAACATTTACAGTTCCTTGCTCAGATGGCAGCAGCCAGTTCGGTTGTAAGAAGGATGCATGCGGAATACACCCGGCATTTTATTAATGTGGAATATCTTTTGAGGAAAATAGAGAAAGATAAGAAGAATAACTAAGTCTGCGTTTATTTAACAGAGGCTTGAGTGAACTTGTTCTACAAATGCTCAGGTATAAATATCCTCCGATGAATCGGTTTCTTTCCGGTTTCATCGGAGGATATTCTATTTTAAATCAACTTGACAGAGATACCTTATTTTTCAATACCCAACCGTAATCACATGAACAGAAGGGCTATCCAGCACAACAGTGGTTGTCGTTCCTGTTTCTGCATTAAAACAACGGATTGTATCTTTCTCCGTATTCTGTACGGTTACTTTCCAACTGTTACCTTCTTTATTTATGCTTAAAATATCCGTCGTATTACTACCGGGATTAATCGCTAAACCGTTAACGCAATGAACAGTTTCGATATGATAACGTCTGACATCAACAGGGAATTTCTTTCCGTTATAGACGAAGGTTGCCGTATGTTGCTGTTCAGCACTTTGCCAGTCGGTGTTCAGCAAATAAATCGTGCGGTGGTCTTTGTTATCCCAAACAGTGAAACCTACAGACGGAGCAGATTCGATCCAACCGGAGGGAAGTTCCTTGTTCACGGTTTCCGTAGCTAACTCACGCATTGTTTCTTCATACTGGCTTCTCAAAGACGATTCTGCCGGATAAGCAGCTTGCGGAAAGTAGATGATCTTTCCTGATCCGAACGGGATAACGGTCTTTCCATTCAAAGACTTGTAATTATCGCCCAACATTTCACGGATAACCGCATCGTTAGTCGGGAACTTTGCCGGTTGGTCGGGTTGAAGTTCGGCATTCAAATGGGCGGCCGTCAGGACAAGCGTTCCGCCGTCAAATACATAGTTGCGGATGCGGAGGAAATCGCTTTCATCGAAACTGTTCCAGCCAAGGAATACCATTGCCTTATATTTATTCATCACATCTTGCGGAGCCTCGATAGGCAGAATGTCGATAGTCCCGTAAGGCGTAGAGGTGAACCAACCGTTAGGACCGCAACCATCCACGATATTATTGGGATAGAAGACTTTCAGGAGGTCAAAACTTTCCGTAGCCTTATTAAATTGCCATTTGTCGCCCTTCTGTGACCATAAGCTGCCGCGACCGAACGATTTCCAGGCATCATTCCTTCCCTGGATAACAGCGACGTTACTTTTCAATTCGCCGCGACGGGTATGTGTTTCTATGAAATCCAGCACACGATGCTGTGCATATAAATGCTCTTTGCCTGATTGGGAATAACGGTCGTTGGCATATTCGTCCAACCACAAGGCTTCTTCCGTATTCATATGGGAAGAACCATGCATATAGGCTACGGCAAGCGACATATACAAACGTAAAGAATGTTTCGGGTCGGTAAAAGGTCCTGAACCCCATTGCATAGCATGCAACGTTCCGTAATCCCGCTTGCTATAAGCACGTGAAGCACCGCGCAATGAAGACAGGATAATTTCTTCAGGGCCGTACATCTGCTCGGCTCCCAACCAGTTATAGCCAGCCTGATACAAATAACGGAACAACGTGGAAGGACCTGTATGGCGGCTGCTCTCTCCTTTTGAATAACGGAAATTCTCAACCAGCTTGCGGGCACCGTCGGCCATATCCTTGACACCATACGGGTCATAATGGATAAAGGTTCCGTGGTCAGTATAAATCGGGCGATGTTTAGCAAAAATACCGCCGTAAGGACGGTTGCGGGCAGCCATATCCGAGAAGACTCCTTGATACAGGAAATGTTGCCAGTAATAATAACCGCCGTCATTTTCGTGCGCCTGCTTTCCGCGGAACATCGGGGAAGCCAATGTTTCCAAATCCGGATTGATACGTTTACCGGCCAATGTACGGCCTTCTACCTGCCAGGCATAAGGAACCCGGAGCTTATTCAGCAAACCGGTATAATGACGGATAACTTCGGGACGGGCAACGCGGAAACCGCTCCACTGATAGGAAGGACGGAACTGATACCAGTTTCCGACCCGCTGGGAGATATACCATTTAAAGAAATAATCATAAGGCGCATATTCCTTATCTATATAAATCTCATCCCCGGAAGAAATGTAAACCTCATCCGGTTCCTTTTCTATTATCTGACGAATTGTTACTTCCGCTTTACGGCTTCCGTCATCAAAAATCATCGGAACGGCGGAAGCATAATTGCCGGCACGAAACTCAATCACGTGCAAACCTGTTTCTTTTAATACCACTTCCTGAGACGCCGGGATAACAGAAGACGGAGCCTGTACCTTCAAACGGACATCCGGCTTATTCGTTTCTACCAGTACACCGAAAGCCGCTCCGGCAGAAACATATTCAGGCACGGAAACAATTTCAAAATCACGGGCACTCTCTTCGATAATCTCCAGCGAACGGAGTTCATAAGAATACGCTGCACGGTTATCCTCTTTGAGCAAAGTCAGTTTCAAATCGCCGTTACCCTGCACGGATGCAGGCAGAAGGATATAAAAGTCCGCTATATCAGAAGCTCTGTCGAAAATATTTCCTTCGTAAACAGTCGTACCGTTGAAATCCAGTTTCCAACGCGGCCAGCTGCGGGTAGAAAGGTTACAACCGGTCCAGTAGTTATAATCGTCTGTCTTATCGGCAAACTTAGCAAAAGGTATGGAGCAGACCTGTTTCTTGTTCTGCACCAATCTGGGTGCCTCCACCCAGCACTCGCCACTGAAATGAGTTCCCCCGATACGTAAAAAGGCACATGCGACGTTATCAGGAAGCACGAATGTTTGCGTTACTTGTTGATATTTGCCGGAGCCTGCGGGTACCGGGAAATAAAGCAACGAATCCGGGCAGTCGTAAATATCGTCTTTATAGCGTCCGGGCTTTTTATAAAACAATTCTATCTGTACGCCAAAGTCACCACCCGCAGAAACGGACATGTCCTGACGTTTCACAACCGGCAAGGTCACCGTCAGTTCACCGGGTTTCAGCAAGTCACCCGAAATACGGTAATAGGCATGCCGCTCGAAGTTATTATCTTCTCCTTTAAAATACAAGGAATACTTATCTTTCTTCACATGGACGGAATCCAGATTGTCGTCGATATAAAATTCCGACCGCCTGAACATTTCCTCTCCCCTTTTTTCAAAAGGAGCCGGCATTTTTACTCCGCCGACAACACGAAGGAGTCTACGTACAGGATAGGCTTCCTGTTTAAACGAAACTGTTTCGGAAACACTGCTTCCGGGAGTTAACAAATGAACCTTTTCACCACCGGAAGGTGTGAAAATCACCGTTCTGTTCTCAGTCTGCACACCATCGGCAAAGAGATAGGAGACGGATAAAAGCTGGCAAATCAGAAGATAAAAGACTTTTTTCATAACTAATACTCAGAGATGTCTGTTAATAAATCAGGTCAAATGTACGACTAATTTCCATTGGTTTTATGTACTTTTGCCTTTTCATTGAATGAATAGAAAGAAAATGATCATTATCAGAGATACGGATTTATTAAAAGGGAAAAGACTGGTTGCTACCATCGGTTTCTTCGACGGAGTTCATCTGGGACATCGGTTCCTGATCAATGAACTGAAGGAAGTCGCGAAGACGAAAGGCCTGCCTTCGGCCGTTATTACCTTTCCGGAGCATCCGCGTGCCGTATTGCATTCGGATTATCAGCCCAAATTACTTAATTCATTTGAGGAAAAACTGGAACAACTGGCTACTACCGGCATAGATTACTGCATCGTTCTCGACTTCACGGTGGAGCTATCCCGCCTGACAGCACAGGAATTTATCAGTTCCATACTGGCGGAAAAATTACATGTAGCCGCTTTACTGATCGGTTACGACCATCGTTTCGGCCATGACCGGAAAGACGGTTTTGAGCAATATGTTGTTTATGGCGGAGCCTGCGGGATGGAAGTTATCAAAGCATCGCCTTACGACGAAGGACGTACGGCAGTAAGTTCTTCCGAGATCAGGAAATTATTGACAGACGGTGATGTGGAAGATGCCGCCCGGTTACTCACCTACCCTTATCAGCTACGGGGAACGATTGTAAACGGTTATAAAGTCGGCCGCAAACTGGGATTTCCAACAGCCAATATACAGGTGGACGAACCTTTTAAAATTGTACCGGGGATCGGGGTTTATGCAGTCTGGGTCTATCTGAAAGAAGAGAAATATAAAGGAATGCTCTACATCGGCGACCGTCCTACACTTCAGAATGGCGACAATATTACACTGGAAGTGAATATACTGGACTTCTCCGGAGATATCTATAATAATGAAATAACTGTTGCGTTTATATATTATGTACGGGGGGATGTCAAATTTAATTCCCTGGAAGAACTGATAGAACAACTCGGACATGACAGGGAGACGGTGGACAGGCTATTGACGGAATGTAACACACCCCCTGCCCCCTCTCAAGAGGGGAATTGAGATACAACCGGTAACAAAATTCAATAATCTGAATAGATGGAACTTTACTACGAAGCAATAGATACTTTGAAAGGGATGATCAGCCGTCCCTCTTTCAGCCGGGATGAAGCGGCTGTAGCCGACTTTTTACAACAGACATGGCAAGCTGCAGGACATACGGTACACCGTAAAGGGAATAATCTATGGATCGTTTCTCCCGGTTTCGACCTGAATAAACCAACACTGTTGCTGAACTCACATATCGACACCGTAAAACCGGCCTCCGGCTGGACGAAAGACCCTTTCAATCCCGAAGAGAGCGAAGATGAAAAGTTATACGGCCTGGGCAGCAATGACGCCGGAGCAAGCGTTGTTTCCCTGTATTCGGCTTTCACACTACTGACCGGTAAAGAACAGGCTTATAATCTGATTTTCCTGGCATCCTGCGAGGAAGAAGTATCAGGAAAGAACGGATTGGAAAGTACACTGGCAGACCTCCCGCCCATCGCTTTTGCCATCGTCGGCGAACCGACCGGCATGCAGCCAGCCGTTACCGAAAAAGGATTGATGGTTCTTGATTGCGTAGCAACCGGAAAAGCCGGTCATGCTGCCCGTAATGAAGGAATCAATGCTATCACATTGGCTATAAAAGATATTGAATGGTTCAACACCTACCAGTTTCCGGAGAAGAGTGATTTCCTCGGACCGGTAAAAATGAGCGTTACAATTATCCATGCCGGCACACAACACAACGTTGTTCCCGACCGCTGCGAATTCACGGTCGATATACGTACAAATGAATTTTACCCCAATGAAAAACTGTTCGAGCTGATCAAAGAGCAAGTGAATTGTGAAGTAAAAGCACGCAGTTTCCGTTTGAACTCGACGCGGACAGCACCGGATCACCCGTTTGTACAAAGAGCCATCATGCTGGGAAAAGAACCGTTCGGTTCGCCTACGCTCAGCGACCAGGCACTCATGCCGTTCCCTTCCGTCAAGATAGGCCCGGGAAACTCCGCCCGTTCGCATGCGGCAGACGAGTATATCGGCCTGATGGAGATCAGGGAGGCGATCGATACGTATGTCCGTTTACTGGATGGATTGAAATTATAATCGTATGTTGAAAAAAATACTGGGGACAATTGGAACACGCTATCTGATTGCCTTTCTTAATCTGATGCTCATTTTCATTAATGCCAAAGCATTGGGTGTGGAAGGGGTTGGCCTGGTGGGTATCATCCTGGCTTCAATAAATATAGCCGTTGTATTCAATGGGTACTTTCAGGCAATACGATCGTATATTTTATGAACCGTTATTCCATACATACTATTTTGTTCCCGGCTTATGCATGGCCTCTGATAGGATCCGGATTAGCGTGCGCCGCCATGTTGCTGTTCGGACTATTTCCCAAAGAGTACCTGACAGACATATATGTGCTGTCATTGATCTCCTCTTTTATTACAACCAACGCCCGCTTTCTGCTGGGCAAAGACAGGATTACAGGATTTAATCTGACTTATATGCTGCAAGGCGGATTATTGTTCTTCATCCTTTTATACTTTTATTATATAGCAGGAAAACAAGAAGTTTCATCCTATATTTACGGATTATACATCACTTACGGCATTGCTTTCATCGGCAGTCTGATATTACTTTTTCCCTTTCTGACCAAAAGAGAAAATAAGCCTACAAACAAACCGTTTATCGCAATCCTAAAAGAAATGTTTACCTATGGACTTTGGGGTAGTGCCGACAATATAGCCGAAGTACTGACCACCCGGCTAAACTATTTCCTGATCCAGCGGTTTGCCGGACTGGGTAGTGTCGGATTACTCGATGCCGGGACAAAAATATCGGAAAGCGTCTGGCACATCAGTCGGAGTGTCAGCTTCATCGAATACAGCAGCGTAGCACAAACGACCAATGCAGGAGAACAAAAAAGGACTACATTAAAACTATTCAAACTTACCTTCTGTGCAATTACATCTACAACCATCTGTATTCTGTTTATACCGGAATGGGTTTACACCAATTACCTGTTCAGTCCCGAATTTATCGGCATGCGAAAAATTATATTCGGCTTGTCCATCGGAATTATTGCATTAGGGTGCAACAGCATACTCAGCCATTATTTCATTGGAAGCGGGAAAATACGTTATAGTGCAGTCAGTTCATGCGTCGGCCTTACAACTTTATTCATAGCAGGTCACATACTGATACCTGTTTACGGTGTCGTCGGCTCAGCCATCAGTACCAGTATTGCGTTCTGTGCCATGTTGATATTCTCAGTTACAGTATTCTGCCGCCAAAACCAAACCAGGCTAAGCGAATTCATTCCCGATAAAGAAGATTTTCGGGAACTGATAAAACGGATACGGGAAAAACTCGAAACAAAATAAAAAGGGCGGCATACAGATACTCTCTGCATACCACCCGCATTTCTATTATAATTCAATCTGTTTTCTTAATACCGGAAACTTCCTCCCCCAGGAACTCGCGTAAAAGCGAAGTGCCGGGCAGGCCGACGTCCGGAATATAATTAAAGTAACGGAGGAAACGCAACAGACGGTAGGCTTCTGCGTTTTCTTCATCGCTCTCACGTACTTCGGCCAGGATCGGTTCGGCAAATTTGCGTAAAGCCGCCAACTCATACAGCATGGCGCTGTTGAACATAGCGTCCGCATTTTCCTGGTAAGGGAAAATCCATTTGTCCTCTCCCCGGCGCACACTCGGCCAGCGGGCAATCGTGTCTTTGGCCGAATAACCGCGGAAACGGTAATCACGGATGATACGACGCAACAGACGGTTATCGGTAGTCGGTATCCAGTTATGGTTATCCAAAGAGATGGATGTCAGAACGGAAACATACACCCGGTATTTATATTTATCCTCGATCATGGATGTCAGTTCCGGATTCAACGCATGGATACCTTCAATCACCAGGACTGAATTTTCACGCATCTTCAGTTTCTTACCTTTATAGATACGTTTACCCGAACCAAAATCAAAAGTAGGCACTTCTATTTCTTTCCCCGCCAACAAATCCTTCATCTCGCTGTTAAAATAAGGCAGATCGAGGGCATAAAGCGACTCGAAATCATAATCGCCCGTCTCGTCTTTCGGCGTATCTTCCCGGTTGAGGAAATAATCATCGAGCGAAATAGCCACAGGATGGATTAGATTCGTTATCAACTGGACTTCCAAACGCTTGCAGAAAGTTGTCTTTCCGGAAGACGAAGGTCCCGAGATCAGAACAATACGGACACCTTCTTCATATCTCTTCGCAATCTCTTCCGCAATCTTAGCAACCTGTTTTTCCTGCATTGCTTCCGAAACCATTATAATTTCGGAAGTATGCCCCTTCTCGATAGCCCGGTTCAGGTCGCCCACATTATTCAAATCCAATGTGCGCTGCAAAGTCAGATGCTCTTTATAAGCCTCGAACATCTTATCCTGCGTGATAGCCGGCTCCAGTTCCAGCGGATTACTTCTCTTCGGTATCTGAAGCAACACCCCGTCGAAATACGGAACGATATCGAACAACTGGATATAACCGGTGGAAGGCGTCAGACAGCCATAAAAGAAATTGATATAGCCATCCAGTTCATAATACGAAGTGTAAGGCATCCCGGCAGTCTCGATCAGACGCGCCTTGTCATTCATTCCCCGTTCACGGAAAAGGACAGCCGCATCCACCGTCCGACTGTTTTATGCAGGAAAGGCATATCGGCATCATAATTTCACGCATACGCTTCTTGATCTTGTCGATTGTTTCAAGATCGATCTTTTGCCGTTATGGATTACACAGTAGTAACCTTTCGATATCGGATGTTCCAAATTTAATGTTGCGGAAGGCAACACATCATTGACCGCCTTGAGAAAATATGACAAAGGGAACGGACATACGTACGCAACCCGAAAGCTGAGTATAATCCACAAACTCAACATCTTCGGATGCCAGCAATGGAAATTCAGGCCTTCCACCTTGTTATTCACTTTTGCATTCATCGGGCGGTAACGCAGGGCGCCCCATCATCGTATAAATATCCAATAAAGAGGAGCCGATTGGTTACTCTTTATAAGTATTGTTATTTTTGCAATAAATTGTGATTGTTTCAGACATATTATATCAGTTATTATTTGTAGTTTTGCTGCCTAAAGTTAGGAATATTAATCGGATATACTTCCAGGTATAACTATTTTTTTGATGGATAATACAATTTTTACCGTACTTAAACTGCTCGGTTCGCTGGCTCTTTTGATGTATGGAATGAAAGTTATGAGTGAAGTCTCCAGAAGTTAACAGGAGACCGTCTACGTAATATCCTGGCGCCATGACTACAAACCGGTTTACCGGATTGCTCACGGGAGCATTCGTTACAGCCGCTGTCCAGTCCACCGCTACCACCGTTATGACCGTTAGTTTCGTAAACGCCGGTCTTCTTACCTTGACACAAGCTATATCCGTTATTATGGGAGCCAACATAGGGACGACAGTCACTGCGTGGATTATGTCTGTCTTCGGTTTCCAGTTTAATATGTCCAATGTCATTTATCCCCTGTTTGCATTATCCCTCCCTTAATATTCTCTAAAAAAAGCGGACGCAAGTCATTCGGTGAATTCGTTTTCGGTTCGCTTTTATGTTTTTAGGACTAACGACTTTGCGGGAGAATGCGATGCACATGGACCTGGAACACAACCAGGTACTCCTGTCTTTTATCGCATCCTGCAAGGAATGGGAATGTTTTCCGTACTGTTGTTCCTGCTGATCGGGGCATTATAAAATGGCGGTACAGTCATCAGCGGCCGTTATGGCTATTACATTAATATTATGTTCAAGCGGCGTATTAGACCTGTATCTGGGTATTGCGCTGGTGATGGGAGAGAACATCGGAACGACGGTAACCTCCAATATCGCGGCTCTCACCGGTAATGCACAAGCACGAAGGGCGGCATTTGCCCATTTCATATTCAACTTTTTCGGGATTATCTGGGTGCTCTGCATCTTCCACCCGTTTATCGACGCCGTAACGAATCTTGTCAATTACCTTGCCCCCAATACGCCCAAAGACATTGCAATCACCTATATGTTGTCGGCATTCCATACCGCATTTAACATTTGCAACGTACTGATATTAATATGGTTCATTAAACCGATTGAACGATTGGTTTGTTTAGTGATCAAATCAAAGCCGGAAGACGAAGAGTACCGCCTGCGTTACATCACAGGAGGTTTGCTTTCTACCGCTGAACTGTCTATTCTGCAAGCGAATAAGGAGATATCCCTTTTTGCCGAACGGACAACACGCATGTTCAGCATGGTAAAAGATGTGTTTTACGAGAAGGACGAGGACACCTTCATGAAAACGTATAACCGGATTGAAAAATACGAGAACATCAGCGACCATATGGAGATAGAGATAGCCAACTATCTTACCCTCGTTGCAGAAGGCCGCCTGAGTTCGGAAAGTAAAGAAGAAATCCGTATCATGCTACGTGCCGTATCGGAAATAGAAAGTATTGCCGACTCCTGTAACAATCTGGCTCGTACCATCAAACACAGGAATGAAGGGAAGTCTGTCTTTACCGACAAACAGAACCACAACATAGACAAGATTTTCGAACTGGTGACGAAATCGTTGTATCAGATGAACTCGATACTGAAAAAGCCGGAATTGTCGCACGACGACATCAACCCGTCTTACAATATCGAAAACGAAATAAACAATTATCGCAACCTGTTGAAACAACATAATGTAGAAGATATCAATAATAAGGAATACCAGTATCAGGACGGGGTATATTATATGGATATCGTCAGCGAAGCTGAAAAGCTGGGAGATTATGTCCTGAATGTTGTACAGGCTGTTATTGAGAAGAAAATATAAGTATGCATACATTCATTTTAATCGGATATTTATCCACTTAAATTTACATAAATGGACTATTC